>JAPLKA010000085.1 GCA_026388315.1 Pseudomonadota bacterium
AAAAGTGTGTTGAGTTATTTGGATAATGATGGTATTGTACTGCAAATACCCACTTCTATTAAGGAAAAAAAGATTGGGGTGGTAAGCCAGACCACACAGGATAAAGAAACCTTTATCAACGTCGTTCGGGGTCGAATAGAAGGGGTCGAAGAGCTAAGAGTTTACAATACAATATGTCAAAGCACCGAAGTACGGCAGGATGAGGCGGCCATGCTGGCCTCAGGGGTAGATATAATGCTGATCGTTGGTGGAAAAAACAGCTCGAATACGACGAAGCTTTACAATGTGGTAAAAAAAGTGCAACCGATTACATACCACATTGAGACTGAAAAAGATATGATGCCTGAATGGTTTTTGGGCGCGAACAAGGTTGGCATAACAGGGGGAGCCTCTACCCCGGATCATATTTTAGATATAGTGGAGAGGCGGGTAAAAAATCTTTAGGGGGCTCACATGTTAGATACCGGCGAAACGGGAGTACAAAAAGAAAAAACTCAAGAGGAGATGAGGGCGCTCTATGAGACTTCCATGAAGAGCCTGCAAGACGGTAATATCTTAAAGGGAAAAATCCTCAACATCAATGGTGACACCGTTATTGTGGATGTTGGGTTAAAGTCTGAAGGTAAGATCTCCATAAATGAATTTATCAGCAAATTAGGTGAGTCAAAGGTCCAGGTAGGCGATGAAGTTGAGGTAATGATTGTTGGAAGGGAAAGAGAGTTTGGGCTGCTTCTCCTCTCAAAGCAAAGGGTCGATTTTATCAGAACATGGCAAAAGATAAACAAATCCTTTGAAGAAGGAACTCACGTTGACGGAGATATTGTTTCGGAAGTAAAGGGTGGCTTTTCGGTAGATATAGGCGTTAACGCCTTCCTCCCCATATCTCAGGTAGATATTAAACCCGTAAAAAATGCCTCTTCCTTCGTCGGCAGACATCTAAGGTTCAAGGTTATCAAGGTGAACCAGCGAAAAGGGAACGTCATCGTTTCAAGAAGAATGTTTATGGAGGAAGAAAGAGATAAAAAGAAAAGCGAGTTCTGGAAAAATACCAAAAAGGATCAGGTCCTTTACGGTTTTGTACGAAATATAACCGACTATGGTGTCTTCATAGATCTTGGCGGGGTTGATGGTTTTCTCTATCTCAACGAAATCACATGGGGCAGGATCACACATCCAAAAGAATATTTAAGGGTCGGCGATGAGGTAAAGGTCAAAGTATTGGAGGCAGACGCAGAAAAAGAGAAAGTGTCTGTTAGCATAAAACAACTCAAACCAGACCCATGGCTTAAGGTAGAGGAAAAGTATCCGATAGAGGAAAAGGTAAAAGGCAAGATTGTAGGGATTGTTGACTATGGGGTTTTCGTGGAACTCGAGCAGGGCGTGGAAGGGCTCCTTCACATCAGTGAGATGAGTTGGGACAGAAGGATTAAAAATCCGGGCAAAATTGTAAAAAAGGGTGAATGGATCGAGCTCGTTGTTCTCGGAATAGATAAGGAGAAAAAACGAATTTCTCTGGGCCTGAAGCAACTATTGCCCGACCCATGGGATGAGCTTGCCCAAGAGTATCCTGTTGGATCGATAATTGAGGGAAGAGTAAAAAACATTACTGATTTCGGTATGTTCATCGGAATCGGAAACGGAATAGATGGTCTGGTTCACATGTCGGAAGTCTCATGGTCAAGGAGAAAAAAGGCTGTTTCCGATACCTATAAAAAAGGAGCAACGTTAGAAGCCCTTGTTATTAATATAGACAAAGGACAGAAAAAGTTTTCCCTGAGCATCAAACAATTAATCGAAGACCCGTGGATTGGTCTCACAAGCCGCTATCACGTAGGGGATATTGCTGACGGTTACATAACAAGTTTAACCGATTTCGGCATTTTTGTTGAGATAGAAAACGGCATAGAAGGTCTTATCCACATATCAGAGGTAGACGAAGCAAAGGGGAGACACCCTTCCGAGTTTTTTAAAATTGATGATAAGGTAAGGGCCATGGTTCTCAACATAGACGAGAGAAATAAGAGGATTGGCTTGAGCATCAAGGCAATAAAGAAAATTGAAGATGACAGAACAATAGAAACATATACCAGGGAAGAAGGTTCCCTCTCAACGCTCGGGGATTTTTTTGAACAGGCAACAAAAAAGGACAACGCAGAAACCACCGAAAAGCCTGGAGAGTAAAGTGCCTATCAAGAAAGAACTACTCGATATACTCTGCTGCCCTAAATGTAAGGGTGATATTAGTCTCAACGAATCGCAGGACGGTCTTATATGTGATGCCTGTAAATTGGTGTACCCCATCAAGGACGACATACCGATAATGCTTATCGATGAAGCCATCAGCATTGCTTCCAAATAGATACAGGTGCTTACAGACCTCCTCCTTATTCTCGCACTAAAGCTTTTCCAACAATTCGTTCGTATCTTGCCGGAAAGGGGCCAGCAGGGGGTTGGCGTTTTTTTTGGAAGGATTGCCTTTTACGTCCTGAAAAAAAGGCGAACCATCGCTATCACCAACATAAAAAGGGTTTTCAGCAATTCAGATGTTTCCTGGCAGAAGCACACCGCAAAAAAATGTTTCGAAAATATGGGGACCAACTTTATTGAACTTCTCCTTGTCCCATATCTTTCAAGGGCAGAATACAGTCTGCGTTTCAGCATAGACGACAGGCAGTTCGCAGATGAAGCGTTAAGGACGCACAGGGGGCTCATAGCCCTTGTATTCCATTATGCCAACTGGGAAATTATGGGTATTACATCACGCTTTTTCGAAAACGATGTTATCGCACTTGCACGCCCGCTAAAAAAACACGTAAAGTTGAACAACTTTCTCAACAGCCTGAGAATATCAACGGGTCTTAAAATTCTCCCCAATATCAATACCAGCAGGGACATCATGCGCTGCCTTAAAGAAGACAATATAATAGCAATACTTGCTGACCAGAGGGAAAAAAGATCAAGGGGAGTTTTTGTTGAGCTTTTTGGCGAAAAGGTCCCCACCTCAAGAGGGATTGCCATGATAGGCATGAAAACGGGCGCGCCTGTTACCCCTTTTTATTTGGTACGCAAAGGATTCCTAAGGTACACACTGGTTTGTGGTAAGCCAATAGATATGGAAAGAAAGGGGAATATCGAAGAATTGATCCACAAAAATACAAGGAAAATAAATGCATTCCTCGAAACTATCATACTCAAGCATCCTGAAGAATGGTTCTGGGTACATAGGCGTTGGGGGAGAAACACGTAAAGGCAGTCAAAAGAAGTCGATAGTGAATAGTGAATAGTCGAAAACCAAGAATCAAAAATCGAAAAAACAGAAAATATCAACTGCAAACTGCAAACTCTAAGTGCGTCCGGCGTCAAACTATTTGTCTTTGCTTCTATACAGGAACGAGTCTAAAAACCAGCCTGTTTTGTCAAAAAACCTCATAGTTTTCAGACGTTTCTTCATAAGCGGCAGCACGTCATATCCGGAAAGTCTCTTATAGCTTTTCAAAAAAAGTATCTTTTCTTTAACGCTCACATTACCATATCCGCTCTTTGCCATCTTTTCTACATACCTGTTGAGTCTCCAGAACATGCGCACCATATCTTTTTTTGTTATTGGCCCAATGCGGGCCTTATCGAAATCGAGGAATTTCATGTCATTATTGTGTGTAATCAATACGTTGTTAAGGTGCAGGTCGGGATGATAGGCCCCAACCCTTTCGAGGTCATACATATGGCCGGCAAGTGTCTTGATGATCTTTGACCTTGTCCCGGGCTCAGCTTTTGAAAAAAAATCCAACAGGCTTATCGCATCTTCTTCAAATACCGTAAGGAGATACGGGATTTTCATTGCGCCACATGTTTCAATTATTGCACAGTAGGGCTCAACAACAGGGAATCCCACTTTTTTTAAATAATAAATAATCTCCAGCTCCTTTATGGCCCTTTTCCCGGAAAAAAAATAATCCTTTGTGAACCCCCTTAATAAACCGCCGTGTATATATTTTCTGCACGCTATTCTTTTGCCGCCTACTGTTAGTACTTTTATGGAGTCTCTCCCTTTACCTTCCAGCACATCTGCCTTCAAAAAGGCATCTATCAGGACAGAGGGCTCAACTGCCCCATCCTGCAAGTAAAGATGAAACTTTCCATATGTATCCTTTTTCAAGCCGTGTCCTCCCTTGACTCCCTACTTCTTGTAATCACGCGATTTTATGCAGAGCTCCTCTATCTGCAGGATGATGTCCTGCCGTTCTTTTTCGCTCGTTTCACGGATAATCTTTCCCGGTGTTCCCATAACTAAGGAGTTTGGCGGAATGTAAGCCCCGGCGGTTACCACACTGCCCGCCCCGATAATAGAGCCCCTTGAAACAACGGCCCCATCGAGCACTATAGCGCCTATCCCTACCAGAACATGTGAATAAATATGGGCGCCGTGAACAACAACCCTATGGCTTATGAGGGCTTCGTCTTCGATCAACACAGGGTATTTTTCGGGCGCTTCAAGGAGCGCCAGGTCTAAAACAGCCGCCCTTCTGCCTACCCGGATCTGGGCGCTGTCTGCCCTTAATACTGCCATGGGCCAGATGCTTGCGCCTTCTTCAATAACCACATCCCCGATTATGCGTGCAGAAAAGTCTACATAGGCATCCCGGTGAATCTGCGGTTTCCTGTCTTTATAGGGCGTTATAAAACTTCTCATATTCATGTATTTTCTTTATATCTCCCTGAAACTTTACCATAATTGTGCCCGTCTGTGCTATAATTACCACGGTTCATTTGTATTATCAAAGTCGTCTATTATACTAACTATGCGATTTATTGCAGACCTCCATATCCATTCAAAATATTCAAGGGCCACCAGCAAGGATATGACCCCTGAGGCGCTATGGAAATGGGCCCAGCTAAAAGGCATAACAGTTGTGGGCACAGGCGATTTTACCCATCCTGCATGGTTTCAGGAGTTGAGGGAAAAGGTTGAGCCGACAGACAACGGGTTGTTCAGACTGAAAAAGGAATATGAGACAAACGATGTCCCCGATTCGTGTAAGTCAGATGTCTTTTTTATGCTTTCCTCCGAGATCAGCTCCATCTACAGCAAAAACGGAAGAACACGGAAGATACATTCCATAGTTCTTGTCCCCGACTTTGCCGATGTTGTAAAAATCCAAACAGCGCTTTCAAAAATAGGAAACATAAGGTCCGACGGGAGACCCATACTCGGCCTCGACGCTAAAATGCTTCTGAAGATTGTTATGGATATGTGCCCTCATGCCATGGTCATACCTGCCCATGCATGGACCCCCCACTTTTCCGTATTCGGTGCCGTATCAGGATTCGATTCTCTTGAGGAATGCTATGAGGAACTCACCCCGCATGTTTCAGCCATTGAAACGGGGCTTTCCTCAGACCCGCCCATGAACTGGAGGCTTTCGGCACTTGATCGTATAACATTAATTTCGAACTCTGATGCCCATTCGCCGTCCAAAATAGGGAGAGAGGCAAATATCTTCGATACAGAGTTATCCTATGCGGCCATAACAGACGCTGTTAAGACAAGAGAGGGTTTTCTCGGCACCATAGAGTTTTTTCCCGAAGAAGGGAAATACCACTATGACGGGCACAGAACATGCGGCGTCAATTTCTCCCCAAGGGACACAGTAAAGCACAACTACCTCTGCCCTGTGTGCGGAAGAAAGGTTACCGTAGGCGTTATGCACAGGGTTGACAAGCTTGCGGACAGGGAAGACGGCTTTAAACTGGAAGACGCACCGCATTTTTACTCCACGGTCCCCTTACCTGAAATCCTCGGGGAGACCCTTGATGTGGGTGCAAGCAGTAAAGCAGTAGACAAAGAATACCGGAAACTCCTCCACAGCCTCGGCAATGAATTCAAAATCCTCATGGACGTTCCCCTTGACAACATTGAAAGTGCAGGTACGCCTCTTATCAGAGAGGCTATATCGCGCGTGCGTTCCGGTAATGTCCATATTACGCCGGGCTTTGACGGTGAGTATGGTAAAGTTAAAATCTTTGAAGAGGCTGAGCGGACGAAAATTAAGCTTGTTAAAACTTTACAAAATAGTTATCCTTAAAACATAAAAGGCGCTTTGAATGAAACGAATACTTTTAATTGATTTTGAAAATGTACAGAAACTTGATTTTGAACTTATCGATCTCACAGATACTGAGATTGTAATCTTTGTCGGTAAATCCCAGAACAGGATCCCCTTCCCCGTTGTTGAAAAGACTCAAACCCTCGGTGAACGGGTTAAATGGCTTAAAATAGCCGGTGACGGTAAAAACAATCTTGATTTTCACATCGCTTTTGAATTGGGTTGCTTATGTGAAAGGCTTAAAAAAGACATCGAATTGATCATACTTTCCATGGACAGCGGATACGACTCGCTAATGAGGTACATAAACGATTCGGGCATACCCATAAAAAGAATTTCAAACCTTGCCGAACTGGCCGACAGCAAAAAACAGCTCCCCACCTCAAGGTTTACCGGCCTCGTGGTTTCAAATCTAAAGAAAATCGATAATCAGAAACGTCCAAGAACCGGGGGGACGTTAAAGAAACATGTTGAGTCATTATTAAGAGACAGGGCAAGCGCAAACGAAATTGATCTGATAATCGAAGAGATGTTCATTGCCGGACTGCTGACACAAACGAGCAATCGGCTGAAATATGACCTTGATCCTCCCAAGGAATAAAAGACAAGCACAAAGGTTTTGTCAAAACCCTTCTAAATATTCAGTGTAGCCAAGCTCCTCACGCACCCGCTTTAGAAATACGCTTTAAGTCTTTGAAAAGCGATAACATAGAATTATCATGATCGCAATATACTTTTTTGTAAAAATAATCTTTATACAAGAGAGGAACATATGACATGTTTTTACAAAATCATCTCAGTAATTTGGTTTTGTTACAGTTGTTATCTTTTTCTGTATGTTTTTTGTTCATGAATATTGGTTTTAGATTGTATATAATGTACTGTAAGGAAATTTACACAATATGGATAATAAAAAAAAGATATCCAAACCCTCCAAAAGCAATTCAAAAACGATAACCAATTTACAAAACACCGCATTTTTTGATTTAATAAACTCTTCGACTGACATCATTTTTCTCAAGGATACAAGTCTGCGCTATGCGCTGGTAAACAAACCCTATTCAATGCTTATCAATCGAGAACCGAATGATATCGTTGGTAAAACAGATTATGGTCTATGGCCACGAGATGTTGCAGATAAATTCAGTGAAATTGACAGGAAACTAAATACCTTTGATGAAAAAATCGTAGATCACATAATAATAAACGGAGTTGTTTATGAAATCTCTTCGCCCCCTGTTATGATTACCTCTAAAACAGAAAGGCATTGGAGGGTTTATTAAAGATGTGAGCAATCTTCACGCCTTCAGAGAACAACTGGAAAATGCCGAAAAGCAGTATATAGAATTCATAAATTTTCTCCCTTTTATTGTGGTAGAAATTGATTTTGAAGGTAAAGTAAAATTTGCAAACGAATATGCCTTTGATTTTTTTGGATATACCGAAGAAGACGTAAAATATGGCGTTAATGTTTTCCAACTATTGATTCCAGAACATCACGCCATGGCCCTTGAAAACATTGCCAAAGCAGCTAAAGGCGAAACAAAAATCCCTTACGAGTATACAGCCCGAAAAAGGGACGGCACTATGTGCCATTTGGTCCTGCACCATTATCCTGTTTTGAGGGAAAATAAGCTTCAGGGCTTATTACTCGCCGCAATGGATATTACTAAACGAAAAGAGCATGAAGAAACACTTCGGATGAATGAGGAGAAATACCGCAGCATTTTCGAAAACGCAGTAGAAGGCATCTTCCAGACTACACCGGATGGACGATATCTAAGTGTAAATCCTGCTCTTGCAAAAATGTACGGCTACGAATCTCCCGAAGAGATGATGATGTTTGTTGCCAATATCGAGGAACGAATCTGCGCAGATCCTCAAGATTGTACGAAATTCAAGGAATCGTTGAATGAAAACGGCTTCATATTAGGGTTTGAAACACAACTAAAGAAGAAGGATGCAAGTCAAATCTGGGTATCGTTGAATGCTTGGACGGTAAGAAACATGGATGACTCGGCACGCTACTATGAGGGCACCGTCGAAGATATCACCCAAAGAAAAAATTCCGAAGACAAACTTATCGAAAGCGAACGGAAATTCCGCGCCATTTTTGACCAGACGTTTCAGTTTATTGGTCTTATGGCGCTTGATGGAACATTACTTAATGCGAACAAGGCCGCATTGAATTTAATTGGTGTTGCCGAATCAGATGTGCTATTCAAACCTTTTTGGGATACACCGTGGTGGACCCACTCACCCGGTCTTCGGGAAGAACTCCGAAGTGCAGTGAAAGAGGCGGCAAACGGAAAGCTTGTTCAATTTGAGGCCACTCATATGGCGGTGGACGGCACTTTCCATTATATCGATTTTTCTTTAAAACCCGCAAGCGACGAGAATGGGGATATTGTTTTCCTTATACCCGAGGGGAGAGACATTACCAAACGAAAAGAGGCTGAAAAAAAACTTCGCGAATCTGAGGCAGGTTTTCGCGCTCTCCTTGAAGCCATGCAGGATCTCGTGTTCCTGATCGATAAAGAAGGAAGATATATCAGTATTGCATCCATAAACTCTGATCTTCTATGTAAGCCGGCGGAGGATTTGATTGGGAAAACTTTTCACGATATATACCCTATTAAAACAGCCGATTTTTTCTTAAAAAGCATACGCCGTTCTATCAAAACAAAAAAAACAATCAATATTGAGTATCAAGAAAAAATAGATGGGACGGATCATTGGTTTATGACGGCAATTTCACCGATGACACAATCATCGGTCATATGGGTAGGCCGCGATATCACTGAATACAAAAATCTTGAAGAAGAATTACGTACAAAAACGACCAGTCTCGAAGAAGCAAACGCAGCGCTGAAAGCCCTGGTCAGACACATAGAAGAAACTAAGCGAGAGATCGAAGAGAATATTCTCATCAACGTTAATACGCTTGTTCAACCATATATTGAAAAGATGCAGCGCCTCGGCTTAAATCTAATGCAAAAGACATTTATTGATATAATACAAACTAATTTACACAACATAATCTCGCCATTTTTAAAGAATATAGGTCGTTTTGGTTTAACCCCGTCAGAGATGAGCATCGCACGATTGATCAGAGATGGCAGAGCAACAAAAGAGATCGCGGAATTATTGCACGTATCTCCGCGTGCAGTTGAAGTCCATAGATACAACATCAGAAAAAAATTGAATATAAATAAAAATAAAATCAACCTGCGCTCGTTTTTGCTTTCAAAAGACTACTAATATATCATAATGTAGTATATAGATAATTAAATTATATACATTTTCTTCTGTTTCTGTATTATATAAAAGATCCTCAAAGGTAGAATAAATTGGGACTTTTCTATAAATGAACACAAATGATACTAAAGTGGTTTTCTACTGTAGTTATTATTGCGTGCAAAATTATTTTGGATGTAATTGAATTTACAATGAGTTACTCATAATGAGACACAACGACAAGACAAAAGATCAACCCATCAATGAATTGGAAGAAATTAGCCAGAGAGCTGATGAATTAGAGAAATCAGAAATCGGGTGTGCCCAGGCAGCATTGAGAAAGAGCGAGGAGTATTATCGCTTGCTCGTTAATCTAACCCCCGATATCATTTACCGACTTAACGAAGATGGTAAAATCGAATACATATCTCCCGCGGTTAGACGCCTCGGTTATGAACCCGAGGAACTTATTGGAACACTTTTCGAAAAAATAGTTCACCCGAGTGACAGGGGGAAAACTTTTAATAAGTTTGTTGAACGGCGTGTGGATGACAAGAGAATTCAAAACATGGAGATACGCCTCCTCACAAAAGGGAATAAGGCCCAGGACTGGGCATTTACTCAAAAGATTGTTAAACTTTCTTCGCGGGGACAATGGAATGTCCCCGATGCAGAAATGGAATGTCCTGACAAGAGTTTCCTCTATACGCAAGGTATTGCGCGCGATATCACAGAACAAAAACAGGCAGAAGAGGCATTGAAATTTTCTGAAATTAAATATCGGAGGCTATTTGAGACAGCTACGGACGGGGTATTAATTCTTGATGCAGACACGGGAACAATAAACGACATTAATCCATCCCTCCTGAGTATGTTGAATTATACAAAAGAAAACATCATAAGAAAAAAACTCTGTGAGATAGATGCTTTCAAGGACTTTGATAAAAAAAACAAAAGATTTGCCGAATTAAAGAAAATTGGACATGTTTCTTGCGACGATCTACACCTCACAACAAAAGATGGAGTACCAATTTCAGCGGAATTTGTATGCAATACATATCTGGTTGACAAAGAGAGGGTGGCTCAATGCAATATCCGTAACATCACGGAACGCAAACGGGCCGAGAAGGAACGAGAGAAGCTTATTCTCGAACTCAAAGATGCCCTTACGCAAATCAAAACCTTAAGTGGATTACTCAATATCTGTTCTTACTGCAAGAAAATATGTAATGACAAGGGGACATGGGAACAAATGGAGATTTATATACGAGACCGCTCTGAAGCAGATTTCAGTCATGGCATCTGCCCGGAGTGTGCTAAAAAGATATATCCTCAATACTTTAAAAAATAACACACTGGTCAGTTTTTTACCCCCGCCAGATTTGCTCGAAAACCCTAATTTAATTCACAAGCGGCGATTCTCTTTCACGGCTGCGCACGGTAAATTACAAATATTGGGTTAAATAATACTAATAATATATACGTAGTTTACAGCAGATTATTTGATATGGTTTTGATGCTTACATTTGTTGTAAATTTGTATACAAAATCGTGAGTCATCGTTAAAGGACCAATACAAATTGCGTAAAAAATTCTTCACTAAAGCGGCACAGCAGCACGCCCCCCCCTGTGCATCGAGAGCAGCCCGTTCTCTTCTGTGCCGCCCCTTCATATATCTTCTTTTATCCTATATCGTGCTACCTTGCTTCCTGTTGTTTTGTCCCGATGTAATGGCTCAAAAAAGTGAAATAAAATCAATTACGGTGGTCATTGATAACGATTATCCGCCATTTTCCTTTCTTAATCCACAAGGGAAACTGCAAGGGATCCTCATAGATGAATGGATGTTATGGGAGAAAAAGACAGGGATAAGGGCAAATCTTATGGGAATGGATTGGGCTAAATGCCAGGAAATTATAAAACAGGGCAAGGCCGATGTAATCGATACTATTATGTATAATGAAGAGCGCGAGAAACTATACGATTTTTCAAAACCCTATGTCAAAATCGAGGTCCCGTTGTTTTATCACAAAAGCGTGAACGACATACAGGATATTGACTCGCTGCATGGGTTTGTCATAGGCGTAAAACGGGGAGACAATGTAATTAATGAGTTGAAAAAGAAAAATATCTCGAATCTGCTTGAGTTCAACAGATATGAGGAAGTTGTAAAAGCGGCGACAAATAAGAAACTCAGCGTTTTTACCATTGATAAACCTGCTGCCCTCTATTATCTAAATAAATTAGGCATTGAAGACAAATTCCAGCAAGCCTTTATACTTTATGTAGGTGAATTGCATAGAGCTGTAAAAAAAGGCAGACGGGATCTACTTGGAATAGTTGAAAACGGTTTTTCCCAAATTAGTGATCACGAAAAAGAGATCATTTCAAGGAAATGGATTGGTTCGTCTAATATCTATCCGTATCTGTCGAATGTACGGTACATCCTTTATGGTTTGACGCTTGTCACTCTCATCGCCCTCCACCTTGTGGTCTGGAATTACCTGCTTCAAAAGAAAGTGAGATCAAAGACCCTTGAATTACATGCACTGCTGGAAAAATATATGATAAGCGAAGAAAAATACCGGAGTATTTTTGAGAATTCCCCTGCAGGAATCTTCCAGACCACACCGGATGGACGATTTATAAATGTTAATCTCGCCCTTGCACGTATCCATGGATTCGATTCTGTTGATGAGTTCTTGAAAGCAACAGACGGAATGCTTGAGAGATTGCTTGTCGATCACATTTACATGGGGAAATTAAAAAAAGCCATAATGAAGGCGGATGCCGTCACAAGCCTTGAAACAAGGGTATACAAGAAAGGCGGAGATATGGGCTGGGTTTCGTTGAGCGTTAGACCTTTTATTGAAAATGGTACGATACTGTATTATGAGGGGATTGTTGAGGATGTTACTCAAGAAAGGCTTGTGGAGATGGAATTCCAAGCAGAAAGAGAAAGGTTCCGGATTCTTATAGAAAATGCACCGATTGCGTTCGTTATGATTCAAGAGGGCGGAAAAATTTTATATGTGAACCCAAGGTTTATCGAAATATTTGGATATACATTAGAGGATGTGCCAAACGGAAAAGAATGGTTCAAAAAAGCCTACCCCGAACATAAGAGTAGACATAAGGCAATAGCGGCATGGACAAGTGATTTGAAATATGGAAATACAGCGAAGCTTCGAACGCGGACTTTCATAGTAACGTGTAAGGACGGTACACAGAAAACCATAAGATTTGTTCCTGTGAAGTTGCAAAACGGTGACGATATCATGGTATGCGAAGATATTAGCGAACAGGAAAAACTCCAGTTACAACTTATTCAGTCGCAGAAGATGGAAGCAATGGGCAGGCTTGTGGCGGGTATAGCACACGATTTTAATAATCTGTTATCAGTTATTGCGGCAGGTTCTGATTTGCTTCTCATGAAAAACGACACCAACAGCCCCTTATATAATAATATTATCCGTATAAAAAATGCATCTGAGCGTGGCGCGCAGCTTGTAAGGCAGCTTTTGACATTCAGTAGGGGAAACTCCTTCCACACGGAAGATGTTAACGTAAATGAGATTATTGCTGTCACAAACGATATGTTGTCATTAATACTCGGTAAAAATGTATCATGTCAATTCGATTTACATCCTGATCTTCGAAGCGTGAATATCAATAAATCCCATTTTGAACAGATTTTATTAAATATTATTACAAACGCTAACGATGCTATGCCCGAAGGGGGAATGATTAAAATAAAAACGTATAACAAGCTTATCGATGGATCACATTATTTAGTCAAAACGGGCCTTGCGACTGGTGATTATATTGTTATTCAAATTTCAGACACCGGTACAGGTATGGATCAAGACACAGTGGGGCGCATATTCGAACCTTTTTATTCAACAAAGACAACGGGGACAGGACTTGGTTTGTCAACGGTATACGGGATTGTGAAGCAATGCCGCGGCAGCATCTCCGTTAAAAGTAAAATAAATTACGGAACAACTTTTGAGATTAATTTGCCAACTATAAACAACGAAAGCATCATAAATTAAATTATAATAAGACCTTTGCACGGTATTTTCCCCTGAATTAACTTGTAACTATATGATATCAGGGGTCAGTGGCAAAAAGTTCACGTTTTGAAAGCGCCCGTTCGCGGATCTACAAGAATGTCTGGTGGGTATATGGAGGTAATGGCGGAAGTACATGGGAATCGAACCCACCCAGCAGTTATTCGCCGCTGCACTGGTTTTGAAGACCAGGAGGCCCACCAGGCGCCTTGGTACTTCCGTACAAATAAATAATAGTGAATGCACGGGATAATGTCAACTATAGAAGCAACAGAGAACGTTGCGCATAGTCGAAATTACCAAGTAAGCATTATAGACTAATCAGCAGAATGCAATTTAGAGTTTAAATTCTCAATTACGAAAGGCCCGGACAGAGAAGAACGATGAACTGTCGGGCATCAACTAAGGTTTTTACGGTGCAAAATTGGAAAGCTGATACGGGGCGTCTTTCTTTTCTATCTTTTCTAACTTCTCTATGATTTCTTTTTTCTCGAAGTAGACAAAATTATCTGCAATCTCCCTGAGGGCCGTAACAACTTCACGGTTTGTTGACCTAACAAGGGGTTTTGACCCTTTCAGGAGCTGTTTTGCCCTCTTGGCAGAGAGGTGAACGAGTTCAAAACGGTTTTCTACTTTATCCATACAGTCTTCAACGGTTATTCTTGCCATACTGTCTTCCCCCTTATCTTTCCAATTGTGCGTATAAAATCGTTATAAGCTGTTTTGATGTTTTCATTAATTATAGTATAATCGAAAAATCCTTTTTTATCAATCTCTTCTTCTACGCGTTGCATTCTCATACCTATTTCTTTTTCACCCCTTAAAGAGAGCCTTTTTATCAATTCTTCCCTGGACGGGGGTTCAATAAATATGAGATACGCATAAGGGTATTGATTCTTTACATTCAAGGCCCCTTTTACATCGATATCGAGAACAATATCCAAACCCCTCTCGAGGGTTTCAAAAACTTCTTTTTTTGGAGTACCATAAAGATAGTTGTAAACATTTTCCCATTCAAGAAAACCATTTTTATGTATCATCTCTTTAAAGGTATCGATATCGACAAAATAATAGTCTTTCCCATTTGTTTCGTTTTGTCGTTTTTCCCTTGTGGTATAGGAGACAGAAAAGGTGCTGTTATGGTCTTCAGCCAAAAACCGCCTTATGAGTGTGCTTTTGCCTGCGCCTGAAGGCCCCGAAACCACAAATAAATGTCCCTTTTTCTTATCCAATTTCATTTTTTATTTTACCGCAGGCTAAAACCTGCGACTACCCACTTAGCGGATAGCGTTCAGCGGATAGTAAAAGCATATTGGGTTTTCCTCCACGCTATGCGCTTCACACTCCACGCTATGCGCTTCACCTTTCACCTTATTACTACTCCACATTTTGTGCCTGCTCCCGCATCTTTTCAATCTCTACCTTTATCTGGACAACCCTCTCGTTGATATAGAGGTCATTGGATTTGCTTCCGATAGTATTTGTCTCCCGTACCATTTCCTGGATAATAAAATCGAGCTTTCTTCCAGCCGCGTCAGGCGAGCTCAACGTACCTTTAAAATTTTCTATATGCCCTTTCAACCTCATAATTTCCTCTGCAATATCAAGACGTTCCATGTATATAGCAAGCTCCTGCAACACCCTTACTTCGTCGATGGAAGTTGATTTCGTAACCTCTATCATCTTTTCTTTCAGCTTCTCTTCGTGGACTTTAATCGTTAGAGGCCACCTGCCCTCTATTTCGCTGAGGTTGTTCATAATCTTTTTTAAACGTTCCTTCAGGTCTTTCTGGATAAGCTTTCCTTCTTTAGTCCTTTCTTCGTTCAGCTTTTTAAGCAAATCCTCAAATGACAGCACCAGATTATCTACAGATATGTTGTTATTTTCCTCGTAGCTCAAGATGTCCCTGAAGGTCAAAATATTTTCTATGGTCAGATCACCCTTTAGGCCATACACGTTCTTCAACACATTTACAAGATCAAGGTATTGTTTCACCGCAATCTCATTTATCTTTGGAGTACTCCACTCTCCGCTTATTCTTTCCCATTTCATTGTTATGTCTATCTTGCCTCTTTTTATGTGTTTCTTTGCCAATTCCCTCAGTTTTTGCTCATAGAGGTAATCTATCTTCGGGAGCTTCAGATTGATTTCAAGATAACGGCTGTTTAATGCCCGCGTCTCACCTGTAATCTTCCCTGTTTCACATTCCATTTCTGCTTTTGCAAATCCTGTCATGCTCTTTATCATGGTTAACTCCCTTGAATGTCGGTATTTAATATCTTCCTACCTTCTTAACTTCCTAATTCTTCGTACTTTCTTACCTTCTCCTTTAGCGACTCTCTCCACCTGTTTAATAATGAAATAACCTCTTTGCTCCCATAATCAGGATATGTCCACCCAAGGGGTCTGTAAGTTCCGGCGCTGAAGGTAAGCGTAAGGTCTCCATATATCCCGCTGCCGACGTAGATCCTGTGGGCGTACCCTTTCGTTGTGGCAAGGACGATATTTTCAAGGGATATATATCCGGGGTCAATATTTACCATCCTTTTACCTTTTAGCGCAAGCACAAGTTCTATGTCATTGGTTTTTAATTTAATATCAGGAAGCGTATCCCTCCAAAAGAGCGGCTCGAAGAGTATAAATATCCGCGAGAGATTACCACCCATTTCTCTTTCATAATAATCCGTCTGGGAAAATAGTATGAAAGCCGTTTCTTCCTGAAAATTACCGATTGCGGCCCGAAGCCTTTCCTTTGCATCAAAGAGGGGCCTTTCGTCACTGAAAATGATGCTCGTAAAAAACTGAACAGGTTTTGGTGTTTTTACTGTACCCATAGCATGAAATATTCCCTGTTCTTTCTCTCTTTTTCCCTCGGGGCTTCCACAATATCGACACATTTCAAACCAAGCGTATGTCCAAATGTCTTCATGCCCTCAATCACCCTCTCGATCTTCTTCTCGTCCTTCACAATACCGCCTTTTCCTACTTCAAACCTCCCGACCTCGAACTGTGGTTTTACGAGCGAAACAATATGACCGCCGGCATTGAGAAGGGGCTTTACAACGGGAAGTATCTTTTTGAGTGAGATAAAGGATACGTCCATCGTGACGATATCCACCTTTTCACCAATATCATCAAGGGTAAGGTACCGGGCATTAAAATTCTCCTTTACTATTACCCTTCCGTCATTTCTGAGGCTTTCGTGCAACTGGTGTGTCCCTGCATCAATTGCGTATACACGAAAAGCGCCTGATTTTAAAAGGTAATCGACGAATCCGCCCGTTGATGAACCAATATCGACTGCCTTTTTATTCCTTATGCTGATACCAAATGCCTTTATTGCCTTCTCAAGTTTTACTCCACCATAGCCTACATAAGGGATGGGGTTTTTCCTGATTTTAATGGCAACATCATGAGGCACTTTCATATCAGGCTTGATAACCCGTTCGGTTCCGATGTATATCTCGCCTGCCATGATAAGGATCTTCGCCCTTTCCCGCGACGGAGCGAGTCCTTGCTTTGCGAGCACTACATCTATACGTTCTTTAACCACTGCCGTATTGTACTTTTTATACCTTCCGTGTTGAGGCCGATCTTTTCTCTCAGCGTGCCCTGAGCGCCATGCAATAGAAACATATCGGGTATGCCAGCCCTCCGGACAACTGCGTCTATTCTTTCTTCTGACAACATTTCCATCACTCCGCTCCCAAACCCGCCAATGACAGTATTTTCCTCCACTGTTAAAATCTTTTTTATGGATGTCGCTGTATCAATAAGCATGTCCCTGTCCATTGGTTTTATAAATCGCCCGTTTATGACCGTGCACCGTATTCCTTCTTCTCCGAGCTCCATAGCAGCCGATAGCGATGGATAAACAGTGTTACCGCAGGCGATGATTGCAAGGTCATTGCCTTCTTTCAGTTTCTCCCATTTTCCCACGGGGATCTCCGTAAAATCTTTATCCGGCCGGGCGCCCCGGGCCTCACCTCTTGGATACCTTATTGCAGCAGGTTTCCCGTAGAGATACGCAGAATAGAGCATCTGCCTCAGCTCATTTCCGTCTTTCGGGGCCATGAGTATCATATTGGGAATATGCCTGAAATACGTGAGGTCAAAAGCGCCGTGGTGGGTAGGACCATCCTGGCCTACAATGCCGCTCCGGTCAACGGCGAAGACAACGGGAAGTCCCTGGAGGCACACATCCAATATAATCTGATCATATGCCCTCTGGAGGAAGGTTGAATATATCGCCACAAAAGGCTTTAAACCACCCAGCGCAAGGGCGGCAGCAAAGGTAACCCCGTGTTGCTCTGCAATACCGATATCGTAAAACCTGTCAGGAAAGCGTTGTGAAAATTTTTCAAGCCCGGTTCCCAAACCCATAGCAGCAGTAATAGCCATTACCTTATCGTCTCTTTCGGCAAGTTCAATAATCGTATCCCCGAAGATGTCCGTATAGGAAGGCGCCCCATTTTTTGTGGGACTGCCCGTTTCTATCTCAAAGGTTGAAACACCATGAAACCGGGCAGGATCGTCCTCGGCATGGGTATATCCCCTCCCTTTTTTCGTTACCACATGGACCAGGATGGGACCCTTTAACCTCCTGATATTTCTTAACGTTTCGATGAGATAATTGAAATTGTGTCCGTCCACAGGACCAAAATATTGAAATCCAAGCTGTTCAAAGATAATCCCGGGCGTAATAAATCCCTTGACCGATTCTTCAATGTGTTTTGCAACTTTATATACTGTATCTCCCATCGCAGGGATATTTTTCAGCATCTTCTTCAACTCTTCCCTAGCGTTGCTTACGAATTCACCTGTCATGATCCTGTTGAGATACGAGGAAAGAGCGCCAATATTTTTCGAAATGGACATTTCATTATCATTAAGGATTACAATAATATCGCTTTTCAAATGACCTGCATGGTTTAAAGCCTCGAAAGACATGCCGCCCGTGAGCGAACCATCGCCGATTACTGTAATGATCTTGTAGGACTGGTTCATCTTTTTTCTCGCCTCTGCAAGCCCCACGGCTATGGAAATGGAATTGCTGGCGTGACCCGTGTTGAATACGTCGTATATGCTTTCCTTCCTGCTCGGAAAACCACTCAGTCCGTCGTCCTGCCTGAGTGTTCCGAATTGATCCCTTCTTCCTGTCAGTATTTTGTGTGCGTAGCACTGGTGGCCCACATCCCATATGATTTTATCAACGGGGGTGTCAAAGACATGGTGGAGCGCAATAGTTAACTCCACAACGCCGAGGCTTGAAGACAAATGCCCGCCTGTTTTTGAGACTACATCGATAATTAATGTTCGTATTTCATCCGAGAGGATTATGAGTTCAGGGATAGTTAATTTTTTTACATCATCGGGAGAATTGGTGTTTTCGAGGAACATCAGGCAACCCTGTTACCCAGGAGCCTCGCGAGGTCTGAGAGTATTATTGCGTTGTCCCCCAAGAATTCTACTGATTTTATAGATTCTTCTATAAGCTGCTCCAACTTGATTTTCGATGCCATAATGCCATAATGCTTTATATACGTTTGTTTCCCCGTATCTTTTTTAAGCCGCTTTCCCACCAGTTCTTCATCGCCTTCAGCGTCCAGTATGTCATCCATGATCTGAAAGGCAAGCCCGATACATTCAGCATATTTTGTAAATCTTTTTAGTTCTCGGATCTTTGAACCTCCCATAATGGCGCCTATCCGCACCGATGCCTTTATCAGTGCCATTGTTTTGTGCATATGTATATAGTTGAGAATATTTTTTGTCCCTTCCTTTCCGTCATAGAGAACATCCATCACCTGACCACCCACCATGCCATCGGCGCCGGAGGCCGTGGCAATCTCAAAGATAACCTGTTTAAGGACTTTAGGGCTTATGTTCTCAGTGTAACGGTTGTCGGCCATAATACGGAAGGCCTCGGTTAGCAGTGCATCGCCGGTGAGGACGGCAATGGCATCACCGAATACCTTATGACATGTGGGCCTTCCACGCCTTATATCGTCATTGTCTATGCTCGGGAGATCATCATGAATGAGCGAGTAGGTGTGTATCATCTCTATCGTACAGGCAATAGGGAGTAAATCGTCACTCGATTTTCCATTTGCTTCGCATGCTGCAACGGCAAGTATGGGCCTTATCCTCTTGCCATTGGAAAACAGCATGTATTCCATGGCATCACGCAACGTACCGGGCGTGGTCTTAAAGGAAGCGAAGATATCCTTTAATGTATTCTCGACAATGATTCGTTTATCATGAAGATATGCTCCAAGCTCCATCATACGTTATCCTGTGGAAAAGGTCTTTTTTCAATTGTACCGTCTTCCTTTTTGATGAGGACCTCCACCTTCTTTTCTATCTCGTCAAGTCTTTTTGAAAGCTCCCTGGTAAGAGAAAGCCCCTCTTTAAAAAGGCTTAGCGCTTCATCGAGGGAGATGTTCCCTTCATCAAGCGTCTTTACAATCCCTTCCAGTTTTTTCAAGCCGTCTTCGAACTTCATATTATACTGCCTATTATAAAATTTAAAATTGGAGATTTTCAAGTTGATAATTTGCAATAAACAATGTAATTTTATGAATCAGCCATGGCAACGCTCGTTATGAAGTTCCCCATCACAAAAGAAGGGTATGGAAACCTGAAAAAGGAGCATGAATACCTGCTCAACACAAAAAGACCGAAAATCATTCAGGCTATAGAGGTAGCACGGGAACACGGCGATTTATCAGAAAATGCCGAATACGATGCGGCAAAGGAAGAGTTTCAGTTCCTCCAGAAAAAAGTTGCAGAACTTGAGGATATGATACGGAATTCCGAAGTTGTTGCTATCAAGAATACAGAGCATGAAAGTGTTGAGTTTGGATGCAACATTACTTTGAAAAACCTTGGCACCGATGAAGAGGTGGTGTACCAGTTAGTCGGTCCTTACGAATCAGACATACAAAAAGGAAGGATATCGATGAGTTCCCCCCTCGGGAGGGCGCTCCTGGGTAAATCTGTTGGTGATGAGATCAATTTCTCAGCGCCAGGTGGCCAGAGGAATTACGAAATAGTCAAAATTATCTGATACCAATTCGCCTTCATTCATATAACTTCGTTGCCTTCGTCGTCATCTCCTCGACGTACTAAAATGTACGCCTCCGTCGCCTCCTCCTTGTCGCCTCGTTCTATCTTTGAATCCGAATTGGTATGAGCTTCCCCTTCAGCTTTACAATTTATCGCCTCTGATCCCTTCTTTTCATGTTGTTTATTACATTCTCAAGCCTCATCTTTGTTGCAATGTCCAGGGCAGTCTTGTTTTCTTTATTTGTGATGGTCAAGTCAGCGCCTCTTTCAATGAGAAACGAAGCAATGCCAGTATGCATTCTCGTGCAGGCATTCATAAGCGGGGTGTTGCCGAATTTATCCTGAATATTCGCGTCAGCCTTATATTCTGCAAGTAATTTCACAATATCTATGTATCCGTTTCTGCTTGCAAGAACAAGAGGTGTATCACCATTATTATCCTGAACATTTACATCGGCACCCCTTGCCATTAATAATCTGGCGGCCCCCAGATGACCACGTACGCATGCATAGAGGAGAGGAGTATTGCCAGGCCTGTTCTTTACATTAACCTGCGCCCCGCTATCGATGAGAAGCCGTGCAATATCGGTAAAACCGAACATACACGTTGCGATAAGGGGTGTTGAGCCATTCGTATCAGTAACATTTACATCTGTGCCCTTTTCCACCAGAACCCGCACACCCTCAAGGTTCCCCCTCTCGCATGTTTTTATTAACAATTCAGTAAACTCGTTACTCATACCCTACCTCCTTTACTATAAATAACCAATCGTCAATCTTCCAAATTACACCTGTCTGCCTCGTCCAAAGCACAGGCAGGAAAGTTTAATATTGTTCTTTATATATCATACATTATGAATATGGCAAGGGATTAAAAGAAATTTTAATACACCTTTGTTTGTATCTGTCCCGTTTGCATGATAGTATTAAGCTGAAAAAAAATATAACAAAAGGAGGTTTGCATGGAAAGAGATGTTGAAGGGTTGCACAAATCTCTTTTAAACAACCTGACTTATAACCTTGCGAAGGATATGTATTCAGCCACGACAAGGGATAAATTCAGTTCTGTTGTGCTGTCTGTCAGAGAACTCCTCATTGAACAGTGGATCAACACCCAGCAACGCTATTACGATGTTAATGCAAAAAGGGTATATTACCTGTCCCTCGAGTTTCTCCTGGGGAGGCTCCTGAGGAACTACGTCATCAATCTTGGGCTTTCGGATGAATACGGCAAAGCAGTGGATATCCTCGGACTCAGTTACGAAGATGCGCTTGAGCACGAGTGGGATGCAGGATTGGGCAACGGTGGCCTGGGCAGGCTTGCCGCCTGTTTCCTCGATTCGCTCGCCACACTCCAATATCCGGGCTATGGCTACGGCATTCGTTATGAATATGGCATCTTTTATCAGAAGATAAAGGATGGTTTTCAAATAGAGGTTCCCGATAACTGGTTGAGATATGGCAATCCCTGGGAGTTCCCCCGGCCTGAGCTTTTATATCCGGTCCGTTTTTATGGAAAAATTGAGACCATTACAGGTGGTAGCGGCAGATTTCAGATGAAATGGGTAGGCGGCGATGAGGTCATGGCCATGGCCTATGACTATCCTATCCCGGGGTTTCGTAATAAAACGGTAAATACGCTTCGCCTATGGGCAGCAAAATCAACAAGAGATTTTAACCTTGAATATTTCAACAGCGGAGATTATATCAGGGCTGTTCAGGATAAAAACAGCAGTGAAGTCATATCAAAAGTGCTTTACCCCAGTGACCAGTACGCTGCCGGTAAAGAACTGAGACTAAAACAGCAGTATTTCTTTGTAAGCGCCACCCTCAAAGATATTATCAGAAGATATAAAAAATATCATCAGAGTTACAACGAGTTTCCCGAAAATGTAGCTGTCCAGCTTAACGACACCCATCCCTCTATTGCTATCCCGGAACTCATGAGGATTTTCGTTGACGATGATGGTCTTGATTGGGACGACGCATGGGAGATAACTTCAAAAACATTTGGTTACACCAACCACACAGTGCTTCCCGAGGCCCTTGAGACATGGTCGGAGGGTCTCTTTGGTTATCTTTTGCCCCGTCACCTGCGGATTATCCAGGAGATGGATAGGCGGTTTCTAATACAGGTATCAGCACGGTTTCCCGATGAGCCGGAGCGAAAAAACAGAATGGCAATCATCACCGGTGACGGAGAACGGTCTGTCAATATGGCCCGGCTCGCAATAATAGGGAGCCACAGCGTTAACGGTGTTTCAGAACTTCATACCGATATCTTGAAACAAAGTGTGTTTAGAGATTTCAACGAAATGATGCCGGAAAAGTTCAAGAACGTGACGAACGGTATTACACCGAGGCGCTGGCTTCTCCAGTCTAACCCACACCTGTCCAGCCTCATTACAGATACAATCGGCGACAAATGGATGACGAATCTCGAAGAGTTAAAAAACCTGGAAGCCTTTGCAGACGATAAAGGGTTCTGCAAAGAATTTCGCCTGATAAAAGAGGCGAATAAGGATGAATTATCCGATTATCTTTTTAAAGCCTACTGGCTTTCTTTCCCTTCGGACTACATGCTTGACTGCCAGACAAAACGATTTCATGAATATAAACGCCAGTTGTTGAACGTTCTCCATGTTGTTACCATGTACAACAGGATCAGGGAAGGCAGGGTTGACAAAAACCTTACACCAAGGACTGTCCTGTTCTCCGGAAAATCAGCCCCCGGGTATTTTATCTGTAAACTCATCATCAAGCTCATTCATAATATAAGTGCTGTTGTTGATGCCGATCCGGCAGCACGGGATATGCTAATGGTAGTTTTTGTTCCCAATTACGACGTAAGCCTTGCACAGCGTATTATGCCTGCGGCAGAACTTTCGGAGCAGATTTCCACTGCCGGATACGAAGCGTCGGGAACGGGTAATATGAAGTACACCATTAATGGGGCCTTGACTATCGGGACCCTTGACGGTGCAAACGTAGAAATAAGGGAAGAGGTGGGAGACGAAAATTTCTTTCTCTTCGGCCTTAAAACAGAAGAGCTTGCAGCGATGCGCGCCTCCTATAATCCTCGTCAATACTATGAGGAGAATAAAGAACTTAAGCAGGCCATAGACCAGATTTCCGGAGGGTATTTTTCACCGGATATTCCACAGTTATTCCAGCCCATTATAAGCTCTCTCCTCGACCACGACCAGTATTTCGTTTTAGCGGATTACGCATCTTATATGGAATGTCAGGAAAGGGTAGACAAAACTTATCGCGACAAAGACCGTTGGACAAAGATGGCTGTCCTCAATGTGGCACGATCCGGAAAATTCTCAAGCGACAGGGCTATCCGTGAATATGCGGAAACAATCTGGAATATTCTGCCCGTGCCTGTATAGGAAAGACAAAATCTATGGCAGACGGTAAAAACAAAATATTCATGCTGGGGGTAGTACACAGGGACGCAGAGGGGCCGAAATTGCTCCTCCAATGGCTTGAACGAATCATGCCCCACATTGTCACCCTGGAGTTTTCTCATTACGGGTTAACGTTTAGAAAGAAAAAAGGCAAAGAATATAGAAAAAGGATCAAGGAAGTCCTGACAAAAATTAAGGGGAATAACCGGAAATATAACGCAGAAACATTGGCGGATCTCCTCTCCTATGTGGATGTGCCCTATGAATATAAAGTTGTATCTCAATATACAAAAAAACAGAGCGGATTATTATATTTAATCGATCTTGATGTCTTTTCATGTCTTAAGCTCAAAAACAGCGAAGAATTGTTCCATCCGGCCAATATTGAGAAACTTCTCTGCAATGGTAAAGGCCATCACGCCGGGAATGAAAAGGCCATGGCAAAGCTGTTTTTTGAGGGTGGAATCAAGGTTGCTCGCTATACCGAAGAAATGCGCATAAGGGACAGGCATATGAGGGATAAAATATCAATACTCACGAGGTCACGTAAGGATAAAAGATTTCTCCACATCTGTGGGTGGCAGCATCTGGAGGACCCCCATAACCTGTATACCCCACTGAATCCGGAAAAGGTGTTTATCTATGATAAAACTGTTCGTATTTGACCTCGGGAACGTGATTCTGCCTTTTGAGCACAGACAGATTGCAACAAAACTCTATGAAAAATCCAGAGACAAGGCACGGTTTGCATCTGACGAAATATTTACGTTTATGTTTGAAAGAGATAAAGGACTTATTAACGACTATGAAACCGGCCAGACGTCTTCAGAAGAATTTTTCAGGCAGCTAAAAGAGCGGTACAAACTTGACATGACCTTTGAAAAATTCAGAGATATATGGAATCCAATTTTCCAGGAGAACAGGGAGGTCAATGATGCCATATTGTACTTGAAATCAAAGGGTTACCCCATATTCCTCCTGAGCAATACCAATGAACTCCATTTCTCGTATATTATTGAGCAGTATCCCATCGTACACGTGCTGGACGAATGGATACTTTCCTTTGAGGCAGGCGTGAAAAAGCCGGAGAAGAGAATCTATGAAATGATCTTTGAGAAGATGGATGTGGATAAAGACGATGTATTTTACATAGATGACGTTGAGCGGTATGTGGAGGCAGCAAAAGGGTTTGGCATACAGGGGATGGTATTTAAAGATGCAGGGCGGTTGTGGAAAGCAATTAATAAAATTGTGGAAGGGAAAGGGGCAGGCTGAAGGTGGAAGGAAAAAGTTGAACAGGTGTTAGAATGATAAAATATCCGAACATTGACCCGGTAATTATTAAAATTGGCCCTCTCTCCATGAGATGGTACGGCCTCATGTATATTTTTGGCTTTGTCTCCTCTTATCTCCTTACCCTTTATCAGTTGAAGAAAAAAAAATCCTTAAAGATGGACAAGGCTGCCATTGATGACCTTTATTTTTATCTGATCCTCGGGCTTATTGTCGGCGCACGGCTCGGTTATGTATTCTTTTACAATCCCGGGTTCTATATTGATAATCCCCTTGAAATATTTGTAGTATGGCATGGAGGGATGTCCTTTCATGGCGGACTTATAGGAACTTTCATCGCAGGCTATTTTGTCATAAAAAAATGGCGTCTCAATTTCTTTACCGTGGCAGACCTTCTTGTCCCCACATGTCCCATTGGCATTGGTTTTGGGAGGCTTGGTAATTTTATAAACGCAGAGCTTTTCGGCAAACCCTCGGATGTGCCATGGGCAATGGTATTCCCCCAGGGAGGAAATGTGGCAAGGCATCCTTCACAACTCTATGAGGCATCCCTGGAAGGCCTTGTGCTTTTTGTGGTACTGTGGATCTATAAGGACAAGAAAAAACGGGAAGGCGATGTCTTTGCTCTTTTTCTCATTCTCTATGGAATATTCAGGATATTTTGTGAGTATTTCAGGGAACCTGACCAGCAGGTTGGATATATTCTGAACATGTTTACCATGGGCCAGATATTAAGCGGGGCCATGATCCTGGTTGGGTTATTTCTCAAATTCTTCTATCTGCCCGGACGGAAAGCATAAAAACCCGATAGTCTTCAACAGTTTTTTAACAGGGATAACATCGGATACATACGGATGAGAACCTTGAGCGCTACTGACCCGAATCGTGATACTTCAGCGATTCAGGTCAGACACATCATCCCCTTCGGGGATATTGTGTGTTTATTTTGGTTCTTTCTTATTTAAGGTGCACTTCCCGTAGTCTCAGAAAGTGCTTGTTTTTTATGGTAGAAATATCTGATCCGACTCCCGCTCATTTTTTCCTCTTCTAAAGAAGTTGTCAAGTATTTGCCATTAGTTCCAAAAAAACAACATTTCAAATATCTACACATCTTGTTCCTGATTGGATTTAGAAGTTATACAATAAGTCAATAACGTCTCGTTCATGATCACGGCAACGCAATGTTTGCAGTAACGTCCACATACAACCAAAGAAACAGTCAAAATGGGCGATTTAGCCCACAGACTTGCGGTATCGTCGCATAAAAAGCGAAAAAGAAAGACGGACCTGTCGTAATATGTTGCATAAAACGCTTTAATCTCCTTGCAGGTGAAACACGCCCGTTGTCATAGCAAGAACATACAAGACAAACCAGATGAAATGTTTTAATATTACGTGAAATAGCAGGGTATGTTTTTAAGCATGAAGCCATTATTGAGGATAACATATTGAGATTATGAAATGCTCGGATAATACAGATATTGTTAAATTTTCACGTGCCGCCGACCTTGGTAATCTTGAGTTTCTCCATGCCACGTTTATTTCGCATTCATTCCCCAGGCATACCCATGAAACATTTGCCATAGGGGTCATAGAAAGAGGTGTGCAGGCCACATATTATGGCGGCTCAACCCATATTGCCACTCCCAGCGATATTTGTCTTGTAAACCCGGGGGAAGTCCACACAGGATTTTCGCCTCATGAATCCGGATGGACATACAGGGTTTTTTACCCTGATGTCTCTTTTCTTAAAAGGGCAGCAGATGCTACTTGTGCACGGGGGCGGCTTCCACATTTCCCGTCACCGGTCATCAAAGATCAGCTCCTCTCCCAAAATATCCTCGCTTTCTTGAAATTACTTGAAGAATCAGATATCTCCCTCGAGCGAGAATCGTTCCTCTTGTCCGTTCTGACGCACATGATTCGGAGACATGCCGATATGGGAGAAAGTACGAACACATATTTGAAAAAGGAGAGGCGTGCCGTAAAGACAGTGCTGGAGTATCTGGACGCACATTTTACAGAGAACGTCACGCTCTCTGAGCTTACCGATATTACCAATATAAGTGAGTTTCACCTCTTGCGTCTTTTTCGTGACGAGGTCGGTTTGCCGCCCCATGCATATCTTATCCAGAAACGCATAAACTATGCCAAAAACATGCTATCCCAGCGCCTTACCATTGCACAGACTGCCCTTGAAACAGGGTTTGCAGACCAGAGCCATTTTACACGGCGCTTTAAGAAAATCATGGGCATTACCCCCGGGCAATACTGCCACAACAGCAATATCGTACAAGAAAGAAACTGAAACTTTCCTTATAATCCATAAAAGTCATTCGCATGCAGTATTATGCCGGCTATGTGAAGCATCAAAAAAAGGAGGCTTTTTTATGATCAGAAGATGCGGCGATACGGATTTTGAAGTAATACTCGACATAATAAACGATGGAGCAAGGGCTTATGAAGGCGTGATACCGGCTGATTGCTGGCACGAGCCGTATATGACGCATGAAGAATTAAGGTTTGAAATACAGGATGGTGTTCTTTTCTGGGGGTATGAGGAGAAATACGGTCTGAACGCCGTCATGGGTATACAGGATAAAAATGATGCGATACTTATCCGTCATGCCTACGTGCGGACAGCAAGGAGAAATCAGGGGATTGGCGAGAAGTTGCTCCGTTTCCACGAACTTCAGACAACCAAGCCAATGCTTATCGGAACATGGGCAGATGCGCTCTGGGCAATAGCATTCTACAAAAAGCATGGATACCGGCTCCTTGAGACGGAAGAGAAGAACCGGCTGCTGATGCGATACTGGACTATCTCAAGGCGACAGGTAGAAACTTCTGTTGTGCTTGCAGATAAGAAATGGACCAGCATATGAGCGGGCGAAAAGAGTCCCGGTTTTTTTATGGTTACGTACTGGTTATCGCCGGGTTTTTTATTATGGTCGCCATGTACGGCACGCTCTATTCCTTTGGAATTTTTCTTAAGCCAGTACTTGACGAATTGGGATGGACAAGGACGACCGTCTCAGGGGCATACTCGCTCTGTTTTCTCTTAAGCGGCCTTCTTTCAATGATTTCCGGAAGATTAAGCGACAGATTCGGTCCGAGAAAGGTCATTTCATGCTCAGGTGTGCTGTTGGGTGCGGGCTACCTTCTGATGTCGAACACGAGTACTGTTCGAGGAATGTACCTCTATTATGGACTGCTGGCAGGGGCGGGCATGAGCGGCGGCATCGCCCCGGTGTGCTCTACCATAACAAAATGGTTTATCAGGAGAAGGGGACTTATGACAGGGATCGTGCTTGCCGGAGTTGGTACGGGAACCCTGATCGTACCCCCTATTGTGAATCTCCTTGTTGCAGGCTACGGCTGGCGCACTTCAATGGCATTGGCAGGGTCCGTTACCTTTGTGCTCGTTACAGGTTTGGCCCAGCTTTTTATACAGGACCCGGGTAAAAAAGGGATATTACCATACGGAGCCGAAGGGGCATCAATACAAACCATGCAATGCGACATGGCGGGCATTGCCCTGAGAAAGACAATCTGCAATGCCCAGTTATGGATACTATTTGCTATCTATGTTTTCGCCGGATTTTTTATACAGATTGTTGTCGTGCATATTGCTGCCTATGCCATCTCTCTGGGATTCTCAATGGCTGACAGCGCCTTCCTCTTGTCTATCGTCGGTATCGGCGGCCTGATCGGAAGGGTTGCGGGTGGGAGCACATCTGATAGGATCGAGGGTAGAGTTATGATGGTAGTTTCCATGGTTTCCATGACAGCCGGATTCATATGGCTTCTGGTATCAAGCAGGTTATGGATGCTCTCATGCTTTGCTATCCTATTCGGATTTGCATATGGCGAGATATTGTGTATGATGCCGCTTCTTCCCGCCTGGCTCTTCGGACTACGAAATCACGGCGCAATCCTGGGTATTATTACCTTTGCCAGCACGTTCGGCGGAAGCATCGGCCCTGTAGCAGCGGGGAGGATTTTCGATGTAACGGGCAGCTACCGGATGGTATGGATCGTCTGCATTGCCGTCTC
Source organism: Pseudomonadota bacterium (assembly GCA_026388315.1). Lineage (NCBI taxonomy): Bacteria > Pseudomonadati > Pseudomonadota > Pseudomonadota bacterium. The sequence goes on from JAPLKA010000085.1 coordinate 29,245, forward strand.
AGTTGCCGGTCTGATACTGGCCGTGTTCATTAATAAAGTTCGTGTAAAACTTTGAGCAGGCTAAGAGCACTTAATATTAAAATTGGTTGGATCGAAATCCATTCCCGTTTATTGATAACCACATGAAAGCTGCTACATACCGAGCACTGGTCGGGTTAAGAATTACAATAAATAATGGTTGATCTGGCAAGACAAACAAATCTATTGATAAGCAGGTGTTAGCGATGAATTCCGGTTATCCGCAAGGAGGTTCGTAAAACCAAGGAACGAATACCAAAATTGGCGGGGTTTCCTTTTAAAAGGGCTGAGAAAGGTAAACAATGTGTAAAATAAGGGACACCCAGAGTTGATTAGCTCGCAAAAAAATCACGGGTTTCATCTTTATTCCGCCTCGCAAGGTTGCTGCGGGCTTCATGCCATATCTGGCTATGAGTGTCCCATATTTCAGTAATAGCACATGAAGTTATATGTGTCAAGCAGCCCTTTTCATATGTCATCTTAAAGTTAAAAGTGAACTCTTGTTCAAGAGAGGCAGTGTACTTTTAACAAAAGCCCTCATGTTATCAATCATTTCTTCGACCTGGAGGGCATGAGAAAATATATTAACCCAACGGCGTTGTGGCCGGAAGAACTTTGCGGCTTCGCCGTTAAACTGTTATGCGAGTCGCGACTTCGAGTATGTCTTGGGGCCACCCATCTCAGCGCTTCGATGGGTGGCCGCTTGCGGGTGGACAAGTTCGAAAATTGAGTGGATGCGTTGCGACCCCGCTGTCGACGCGGGATACCCCGCATTACTGGCAAGGGTAAGGAAGCGCAGGGAGCAGGGAGGGTAAGGTTTAATTGCGAACACGGTGAGCAACAACAGTGTTCCGGCCATACCTTACTGCTCACCCCTTTCCAGAAAGTTTCGCCGCCCGCGAGCCTCTAAATTGAGTGCAGGGAAGATATTTTTTTGCTCTATTTTGTATACAAAAATACTTGACAATTATTTTAAGTGATACTATAGTTGATTCATTAAAATTGTATACAGTATCCAAAGGGGGAACCATGGAAGATCACGAGATTTTTAAAAACATTACCGTCCTTTCGCTTGAACAGGCAACGGTCTTGCCGTACCTTTCCTACAGACTTGCCATGGATGGGGCAAACATTATACGAATGGAGCACCCTGTCTATGGAGACCCGAACAGAAGGGTAGGCGAAAACAGGCTTAACGAAGACAGGATGTACACGTATTTCCTTACCATTAACTGCAACAAAAAGGCCATTACCCTGGATCTGGGTACGCCGGAAGGCAAGGAAATCTTCAGGGATTTGCTTATAAAACTGGATGTTGACATATTTGCCACAAACCAGCTCCCGAGGAATTATCCAAAGCTCGGCATTGATTACGAAGCAGTAAAATCCATCAAGCCCGATATTATATGGGTGGGCCTTACTGGTTTCGGCCCCGAAAGTAATGAGGCTGCCTATGACCCCATTCTCCAGGCAAGAAGCGGACTCATGGAAGTCACTGGCGACAAAAACGGTCCTCCGTATGTCCTCGGTGTACCGCTCCCCGATATGGGCGCCAGCGAACATGCGTACGGGTTGATCATGAAAGCCCTCTATAAGCGGGCAATGACTAAGGAAGGTTCGAGGATCGATGTTTCCATGTTCCAGAGTACCGTCTCTTGGCTTACCGTCCCCATTACCCAGACAAAATCCTTCAATAAAAAGATCACGAGGAGAGGGAATACCCATGAGTTTTTCGCGCCCGTAAGCGTCTACAAGACCAAAGACGGGTATGCATATGTTGCCGTCGGGAACGACATCCAGTGGGAAAGGATGCTGAAAATCAGCGGCTTTGAGGGCCTGGCGAAGCCGGAATATGCACGGAACGAGGGAAGGATAAAGAATGTTGATAATCTGAACAAGGCCGTTGAAGAGGCTACGGTGAAGTATACCATCGATGAACTTACTGCCCTGTTCACTAACGCCACCATTCCTATCTCCAAGGTCAACACTATAGAAGAAGTTCTCGAAGACCCCTATATAAAGGATGAAATACTCTCTTCTACCGATGCAAAGACAGGGACAACGATTTATCTTGCACCGTTACCCCATACAACAAGTTATGTAAAATCTGTGAACAGGAAACTGCCCTTCCCGCCAAGATTTGGCGAACAAAACGAAGAGATTTATATGAATACCCTTGGCTACACAAGAGAAAGACTGGACGAATGGAAAACAAAGGGAATAATTTGAGGAGGTCAAATGAATACCCCCGATGAGCAGCCCACTGTGAGGAAAGGGAAATTTTTGAGGGAACAGGTTTATAAAACATTAAAAAATACTATTTTAATCGGTGGTTTACAGCCGAAGAAGAGGCTCATTGAAGAAAAACTTGCCGATGAGATGGGGACAAGCAGAACTCCCGTGAGGGAGGCCATACAGAAACTCGAAAAGGAAGGCCTCATACACAAACTCCCCAGAGGCGGTTATGCGGTAAGCATTGTCACCGATGAGGATATTGAAGAGGTATTCGGAATACGGAGTGTCCTTGAAGGGTATGCAGGGTATCTTGCCACATCGAGGGCAACAGAAGACGACATAAAGGCATTGGAAGAGATTGTTCAGAAAGAAGAAGAATGCCTCAAAAAGAATAACACGGAAGAGATTATACAATTAAATACCGAATTTCATGACATATTATACAAAGCAGCAAAAAGCGCTAAACTGTACACTATAATTAACGATCTGAGAGATTGCATTTACCGGTACAGGATCATAATTTTCCGTTACAGCGGTATGGCAGAAATATCTATTAATGATCACAAGGACATGATCAACCTCATGAAGGAGAAAAATGCCATGCAGGTGGAGAAGCTTGTCCGGAAACACATCATAAGGGGAAAGAACCTGATAAAGAAAAAAATCAAAAGAGATGTCATAAAACATGGACTTGGTCAAAAAACTTCTTCAGGGAGATGAGAAGAGTGCGGCACGCCTCATCTCTATGGTAGAGGAAGGACGGCCCGAAGGCTTCAAAGCCATTTCGCTTATATATCCCCATACCGGTAAAGCACATGTCATTGGTGTTACCGGTGCACCCGGTGCAGGAAAAAGCACCCTGATTGGTAAGCTTGCTATGAGTTTTGTCAGCGAGGGCAAAAAGATCGGAATCATTGCTGTTGACCCGACAAGCTCAAAAGGTGGCGGGGCACTTCTCGGCGACCGCGTGCGAATGCGGGAAGCCGATAAAACAGGAGGGATCTTTATAAGATCAATGGCCCACAGGGGATATCCAGGCGGCATTGCAAAGGCAACAATCGGGGCAACGTACGTCCTCGAGGGTCTCGGCAAGGATATTATTATGGTGGAAAGTGTCGGTGCCGGCCAGACCGAGATCCAGATATCTGCATTGTGTGATACCGTTATTACTGTTGTAACGTCTGATTACGGGGATGATATTCAGCTTATGAAGGCAGGGCTTATTGAAATAGGAGATATTGTTGCTGTAAATAAGGCGGACAAGTCAGGGGCGGAAGACACTGTGAGGGACATTTCGATGCATATCGGGGATCGTAAACAGAATGGCTGGAAGATTCCCGTTGTCACAGTCCAGTCAATGAGCGGGGAAGGCGTGGAAGGGCTTAAAAATCACCTTGATGCACATTTTTCTTTTCTCAAGGAAGACGCCTCTGGTATTCAAAAGAAAAAAGCGCGCTTAAAAGCAATGATGCTGTCTCTTTTAAAAGAAGAAATGTGGAATACATTGATGGATAAGTGGAGCAATACCGGTGAGTTTCAAGGTATTGTAGGGCAACTCGAGGATGGAAAGGTGGACCCTTATGCAGCAGTGCACCAGGCATCCGAAATGATGTTTCGTACATAACAGATGGTTTGGGATGGATTTTAACTTTACACAGGAACAGATATTTTTCAGGGAACAGGTCGCGAAGGCCCTCAAAGAACTTGTTGAGCCACAGGCTTCAACGATAGACAAAGAAGACAGGTTCCCCCATGCATTGTTTAAAAAACTGGGTAGCTTAGGCTACTACGGTGTACGGTACCCCCAGGAAATCGGTGGCATGGGGGCAGACTGCACCACGTTTACCATTCTTGCTGAAGAGCTTGCCCGTGTCTCCGTAGCCTTTTCAGCCATTGTCACCATGCAGTGCCTCATGGGTACGGATTTTATCCACCGCTTTGGCACGAAAGATCACATAGAACGCCTCCTTATTCCTGCCATTAAAGGAGAAAAGATAGCCACCATTGCCTTTACCGAGCCGGATTATGGTTCTGATCTAGGGGCAATAAAGACAAAAGCTGTAAAAGAAGGAAATGAGTACGTGATCAGAGGCAGAAAGATGTGGATCACAAGTGCTGAAGTAGCTGATTTTGTGACTGTTGTTGCTACGGTGGACCCTTCAAAACGCCTCAAGGGCCTCGCCTTTTTCCTTGTTGAGAAGGGCACACCCGGTTTTTCGGTTGGTCAGAGGATTGATAAGATGTCAGCCAGGGGTTCGGTTACCGGAGAATTGATCTTTGATGAGTGCCGTATTCCTGAGACAAACCTTCTCGGAGAAGAGGGAAAGGGCGCCCAGTACCTTGAAGGACTTTTAAGCGAAATCAGGGTCATGATTGCGGGGTTGGGGCTCGGGCTTGCCCGGAGCGCTTATGCCGCCGGGATTAAATATGCTCAGGAACGGGAAGCCTTCGGGAAACCTGTTTCTCAATTCCAGCTCATTCAGGAAAAGATTGCAGAGATGGAGATGCGCATTAAAAGTACATGGCTTCTTACCTATCATGCAGCATGGCTTAAGGATCATGGCATGCCTGCAAAGAAAGAGGCTGCCATGGCAAAATTATATTCCACCGAAACAGCAACGTATGTGGTGGACCAGGTGACAAGGATACACGGGGCATATGGTATTGCAGAGGAATACCATGTTGAGAGGCTATACAGGGATGCACGTTTTCTCCTCTACGGAGGGGGGACGTCGGAAATATTGAAGACGATTATTGCGAAAGAGTGCCTTAAAACATAAACCGCTTTGTGCATGGTGCTTTGTGCATAATGTAAACTTGGAGGAATTTTATGGGAGAGCAGAAAAGGATAAAGGTTTTAATTGCGAAACCGGGACTTGATGGTCACGACAGAGGGGCCAAAGTAGTCGCCCAGGCCCTTAAGGAGGCAGGAATGGAGGTGATTTATTCCGGTCTCCACAAGACGATAGACCAGATCATTCATATTGCCATCCAGGAGGATGTGGATGTCATCGGGCTCTCTATCATGTCAGGCGCCCACATCCCGATTACGCAAAAGCTCTTTAAAAGACTTGGTGAAGAGGGGGTTACGGACAAGCTTGTTTTTGTCGGCGGTGTCATACCCGGGAAGGATATCCCCAGGCTCAAGGGGATAGGAGTTACCGGCGTTTTCCCCGGCGGCGCCCCTCTTGCCGAAACGATAGAGTTCTTAAAAAATACTGTAAAATAAGGATATTGCATTAGGAGGAAAATATGGCTGTTCCACGATACATTAAAGACAAAAAGGATCAGATTCTGGATGTCATTCTGGAATCCGGAATCCATGTAAAGCCTTCCTATACACCTGAAGACCTGGAACATATCGGCTTCAATTACGAAAAAGACGTTGCAGACCCGGGAAAATATCCATTTACAAGGGGAATACACCCCATGGGCTACAGGTCGAGGGCATGGACAACACGTCAGTATACCGGTTTCGGAAGCCCGGCGGAGACGAATGAGCGCTTCCAGCTCATGATTGCCCATGGCCAGACAGGGTTGAATGTTGCCTTTGATCTGCCGACACAGATGGGATATGACTCGGACGATCCCATGGCTGAAGGAGAAGTGGGACGGGTGGGCATGGCAGTAGATACACTCCGTGACTTTGAAATTGCCTTTAAGAACATACAATTAGACAAGATCGGTGCAGGACTTACTATCAATGCCGTGGCATCCATTATGCTTGCCATGTATCAGGCGGTAGCGGAAAAATTCGGGTACGATGCAAAAGTCATATCTGCAACACCTCAGAATGACATATTGAAAGAGATGATAGGTAGAGGGGCATGGATTTTCCCTGTGGAGCCGGCGGTGAAACTCATCGGTGACACGATCGAGTATTCTATGACCACCATGCCAAAGACAAACCCTGTAAGTGTATGCGGGTACCACATCAGAGAATCCGGTGCAACACCGGCCCAGGAAATCGCTTATGCTATCCTCATTGCCAACGCATACATCGATAATGTCCTTGCAAGGGGATACGATGTAGATGAATTTGTCGGGAGGTTTTCCTTTAATTTCAATGTGTTCGGCAATATGTGGGAACAGATTGCCAAATTCAGGGCGGCCCGGAAGCTCTGGGCACGGAATCTGAAAGAGAAATACAATGTAAAAAAGGCACAAAACCTTTTTCTGCGTGGGCTTTTCGGGGGTGGCGGATATGGACTCACCAAGGCACAGCCGGAAAACAACATCATGAGAGGGGCATATTATGCGCTCGTAGCTGCCCTGTCAGGTGCACAAACAACGGCATTGTGCAGTTTTGACGAAGCCTTTACGATTCCAACACCTCATTCAGCGCTTCTCTCGCTCCGCACGCTCCAGCTATTAATGGATGAGATGGGCCTGAGGGATACCGTTGATCCACTTGCCGGAAGCTACTTCATCGAAACGCTCACAAAAGAGATGGAGCAGAAAATCGAGGAAGAGATGGAAAAGATTGTAAAGTACGGTGGCATCACAAAGGCTGTTTCTGATGGGTATATCCAGAGACTTGTTGCACATCAGGCCTTTGAAGTGGAAAAAGGACTTGAATCAGGGGAGCTTCTGAAGGTAGGTGTCAATATCTATAAAGAGGGTGCCCCCATGGATGTAGAACTCCACGAGTATAACTATGAGACTGCCGAAAAACAGATTGAAAGCCTGCATCAGGTCAAGCGGGCACGTTCGGAGAGTGATGTGGCACGTACCCTGAAAGAGCTTGAAACTGCAACACTGGAGGGGAAGAATGTGATGCCCCATCTCGTTGAGTGCTGTAAGGCATATGCAACAGTTGGTGAAATGACGGGCATCTTCAGGCAGGTTTTTGGTGAATTCCAGGAACCAGGGCTGTTTTAGCAACAGGGTTCAAGGGGTCGAGTGATTTAAAAATGCTTAAGCCCTTGGATCTTGGAACTCTTGAGCCCGAATTGAGTTAGGAGGATACATGAGAGACAAATATTACCGGCTGGGCTGCGACATCGGCGGAACATTCACCGACTTTGTCCTGCTCAACGATCAAACAGGAGAGATACAAACCGGCAAGTGCCTGACTACACCACAGGACCCCTCCGATGCAGTTGAAGAAGGGATAAGGGCGCTGGAGGTGACATCACCGGACTTTGTCGGGAAGCTGGACGAATTGATACACGGAACAACCCTTGTCATCAATTCCATCATCGAGAGAAAGGGAGCCAGAACAGGGCTCATCACGACGAAAGGTTTCAGGGATGTACTGGAGATAGGCCGCGAGATACGCTATGCACCTTACGACATATTCGCAGAATTTCCCCAACCCCTGATCCCCAGGAGATACCGCATCGAGGTGGATGAAAGGGTCCGCAGCGATGGAACCGTCTTGAAGGCGCTGGATGTGGAAGATGCAAAAAAGGCGGTTCGCACCCTGCTTGGCATGGGTGTGGAGTCGATCGCCGTTTGTCTCCTCAATTCCTTTGAGAATCCGTCCCATGAGCTGATGCTCCAGGAGATCATCGAAAAAGAGGCTCCGGGCATCTCCACATCGATTTCGTACCATGTTCTGCCGCAGATCAAGGAATATGAAAGAACAAGCACCACGGTTACCAACGCCTATGTCAAACCCCTTACGGGACGTTATCTGTCCAAACTGGCCGACAGGCTTGATTCTATCGGCTTCAAGGGCAAACTCTTTATCATGCTGAGCAGCGGCGGTGTTACCTCTGTGGATACAGCGGCGCAGTTTCCGGTAAGGATTATCGAGTCCGGACCTACGGCGGCAGTCATTGCAGGCCAGTACTACGGCAAACACTTCAATATCCCCGAGATGTTCTGTTTCGATATGGGCGGCACAACGGCCAAGTCTTGTCTGATCCAGAAAGGCGTTGCCAGTGTGGTGCCGACATTCGAAGTGGGACGCGTTCAGAGGTTCATGAAGGGAAGCGGGCTCACGATTCAGGTGCCCGTCGTTGACCTGATGGAGATAGGCGCAGGCGGCGGCAGTATTGCTAAAATAAGCAAGCTTGGCACCCTTCGGGTTGGCCCGGAAAGCTCCAGTGCAGATCCAGGCCCTATCTGTTACGGAAGGGGAGGTAAAGATCCGTGCGTGACCGATGCGGACCTCCTGCTGGGTTACCTCGACGAGAAATATTTTCTTGGAGGGACCATGAGCCTCGACAAGGAGGGTGCACGCCGCGGTGTGGAAGAGAAGATTGCAAAACCGCTCGGTGTTTCCTTTATTCAGGCCCTCTGGGGTATCCATGATCTCATCAACGAAACAATGGCAGCGGCAGCAAAGACGCATATCGCCGAAAAGGGCGGGAACCCCAAGATCGTAACGGTTGCCGCTTTTGGAGGGGCAGGTCCGGTCCACGCTTACGGATTGGCCAAAAAACTGGGTGCGCCCCGGATGCTGATACCGCCAAATGCTGGTGTAGGATCGGCAATGGGTTTCTTCACCGCCCCGCGGGCATTCGATCTCTTGAGGAGCCATAAGGTTCCCCTGAGTGATGCTGCATTTTCCGATATTGAGGAGATATTCAAAGGACTTGAGGTCGATGCCGGAAAGATACTGAAGAAGGAAGCGGCCGATGACGCCATTACATATGAAAGATCCCTGGATATGCGTTTTGTGGGACAGGGCGCAGAAACGAATGTCCAGGCGCCGTCAGGGGATTTCACAAAACTCAAGAAGGCCGATATCAGACGCATCTTCGACGATGCCTATGAGAAGCTCTACGGCAGGACCTACCCCGAATCGGAAGTAGAGTTCATCAACTTCAAGGTCAGGGCAAGCCTTCCGGAACGGCTCCTCCAGCTTCCAAAACAGAAAAAGAAAAAGGGACAGTCCCTCGATGAGGCCATCAAAGGACAACGTCCTGCATACTCGCCTATCGCAAAAGATTTTATACCCTATACGGTTTATGACAGATACAAACTCTTTCCGAAGGCCAGGTTTCAGGGGCCAGCCATTATCGAAGAAAAAGAATCAACCCTCATTGTGGGGGAAGATGCCCGTGTATCGGTAGATGAGTTTGGATTTCTGTGGATTGACCTTAAGGAGGTAGGAAAATGAAACGTGCGTTTGATCCGATCACGTTAGAGATATTATGGAGAAGGCTGATTTCCATTGTTGACGAGGCGGACGGCAGTGTTGCCCGCACCGCCTTTTCGAGCCTGCTCAGGGATGCCCATGACTATACCTGCATGTTTACGGACAGATTGGGCCGGGAACTGGCTCAGGGGAGCTATGCAACCCCCGGACAGTCCGGCGCCATGGCCCTGGGTATAAAGAATCTGGTTAACAAGTACCCGTTGGAACATTACCAGCCAGGCGATGTATTTATCACGAACGATCCCTGGGCGCTCGCGGGTCATTTGAATGACGTATGTGTTATGAGCCCTATATTTTACAAGGAGCAACTGGTTGCCTTTACGGCAAGCGTATTTCACCATTCCGATATCGGTGGGCGTGTTGCCTCCGACAACCACGATGTTTTTGAGGAAGGTCTTTTTATTCCCTTCGTAAAGCTATACGACAAGGGAGTCCTCAACGAGTCGGTGCTCGATATGATCAGGTGGAACGTGCGAACCCGCGAGGAGGTGATCGGCGATATACGGTCCCAGATCGCAGCGAACCACGTGTGCGGTGAAAAGATACGGCAGATGCTGAAAGAGAGCAACCTTGAAAACCTGGACGATCTGGCGGATCAGATTATCGGTTTGACCGAAAAAAGCATGAGGGAAGAGATCGAAAAGATCCCCGATGGCCTCTATCATGCTAAAGGCGTAATCGAGCAGATGAAAGGAAAAGACGATATCATCATCCAGGCGAAGGTCGAGATAAAGGGAAGCGATATCATTGTAAATCTCGACGGTTCTTCCGGTCAGGTAGACTGGGGCGGAAACGTTGTTTATAATTTTACCTATGCCTATGTATTTATGGCAATAAAAAGCATGTTTGCCCCGGACATCCCGAACAACGATGGCTGCGCCAGGCCTATACAGCTTTTTGCCCCTGAAGGAACCGTTGTGAACTGCAAGTTCCCTGCAGCCGTGGCTGCACGGATGGGGGTGGGCCATTTTCTTACTGAGGTCATTTACCGGGCATTGTCCAATGTTCTACCCAACAGGGTGATCGCAGCTTCCGGCGGTACGCCGGCTGCTATGAACGTATTTTACGGAAGAAGGAAAGACGGGAAGCCGTGGCACTCCGTGATTATCCGGGGAGGCGGCATGGGCGCAGGCGCGTCCAACGACGGGAACTATGTCTATATCTTCCCGGCCAACGGCGCCAATACGCCTGTTGAGATATTTGAAAGTGACACCCCGCTTATCGTAGAGAAGAGAGAACTCCTCTCCGATTCAGGCGGCTGCGGCAAGATGAAGGGCGGTCTCGGAAAAAGGGAAGTCTTCAGGATACCCGACGATCAGTATGCCCCCATGCCCCCGGTTAACCTGGGGATCCAGTCAGGAAGGTATATCTATCCGGCGGAAGGGCTCTTTGACGGTAAAACTGGCACAAAGGCCCAGTTTCTGGTCAACGGCGTTCCGGGTAACTCCTATGGATTGACACAGATGAAGCCCGGTGACGTGGTCATCATCGACGCCCCCGGCGGCGGAGGATACGGCAAACCTTTTGAGCGCGACCCGGAAATGGTGGTCAGCGACGTCATTGAAGGATATGTGAGCATTGAAAGTGCCATGAATGATTATGGTGTTGTTATTAGTCCGGTAACCGGAGAAATTGACTGGAAAGAAACAAAGAAGCTGAGAAAGTAGGAAGTTAAGAAAGAAATTAGCTATGCACAGAATTTTAGTAATTGAGTGAATAAGTAAATGAGTAATTAAAATCACTTAATCACTTAATCACTTATTTACTTGATTACTGTAACCGCTGTTTTGATAAAGGAGGAAGGAAACGATATGGAAAGACCATTTGATGCAAAAGTAAAAACAGAGAAGGAGCTCAAAGCGCTTCAGCTTGAGGGTCTGAAATGGACGGTGGACCATGTTTATAACGGTTCTGGCCATTACCGGAAAAAATTTGACGAAGCTGGTGTAAAGCCGGCGGACATTAAAACGCTGGAAGACTTACGGAAATTGCCCTTTACTTCCAGCAAAGACCTTCAGGAAGGCTATCCCTTTCCGCTCCTGAGCGTACCCATGGAGAAGGTTGTCCGCATCCATGCATCCAGCGGTACCACCGGTAAAAGGAAGGTGCTTTGTTATACCGCAAAAGATGTAGATGACTGGGCGGAGATGTTCGCGCGGTGTTATTCCTATGCAGATTGTACCGTGGAAGACAGGATACAGATCGCAGTGGGGTATGGTGTATGGACAGCGGGATGGGGTTTCCAGAACGGCTGCGAACGTTTCGGTGCCATGTCAATCCCCATAGGCCCGGGCAACACGGATATGCAGTGCCAGTTCCTCGAAGATTTCGGGACAACGGCCATGTGCTGTACTGCGTCCATGGGGCTTCTTATGGCGGAGCTTATCGCAGAACGGGGGCTTAAAGGTAAGATTGCTCTGAAAAAGATGATCTTCGGGTCGGAACGCGCCAGTGATGCCATGAGGATGCGAATTTCTGAACTTTCAGGGGTCAGCTACGACCAACTCTTTGATATTCCCGGTATGACTGAGTTGTACGGACCGGGAACCGGTCTGGACTGCAGGTACCATAAAGGCATTCACCACTGGGCCGATTACTACATACTGGAGATTTTGAACCCTGACACACTGGAGCCTGTTCCACCGGGAGAAGTGGGGGAAATGGTGGTAACGACTCTGAAAAAGGAAGCAGCGCCGCTCATCCGTTACCGGACACGGGACCTGACAAGGATGATACCAGAGCAGTGCCCCTGCGGAAGTATTATGCCCATGCACGACAGGATCCTCGGCAGATCCGATGACATGTTTATCTTCAGGGCTGTCAATATTTACCCGAGCCATATCGATCAGATACTGTCCAACATCAAAGGCGTGGGCAGCGAGTATCAGATTGTCCTTTACCGGAAAGAGGCAGGTGGAAAAGACCACATGACGATCAGGGTCGAGCGGGCCCATGGTGTACAGCACTCTCATGACTCGGATAAGCACACCAGGAAGGCCACCGAGCACGAAATAAAAAAGCAGGTGTTAGTGAGCTGTGATGTGGAAATTGAGGACTACGGCTCATTACCGCGGTCTGACAGGAAAACAAAAAGGGTATTTGATAATAGAGACTGATAAAGACAGTGAATAGTAATAGTAGACAGTGAATAGTTGAAAGGGCAGTCGAGTCTTTTGCTATTCACTATGGACTATTCACTAACGGCTGCTCTTAAAAAGGAGGTTACTGTGAGAAGCTTTGAATACCACAAACCGGAGACGGTTCAGGAAGCAGTTGAATTGATGGGCGCCCTTGATAATGCGAAGTATATTGCCGGCGGGACAGATGTAATGGTGCTTTTCAGGCAGAAGAAGATTGCGCCGGCAAACCTTATTTCTCTGAGGAGTATCAATGACCTTGTTTACATTGATGAGCAGGACGGCTTAAAGATCGGAAGTGCCGCGACACTTTCCGCGATTGCGAAGGATGAATTCATCAAACGCTCTTATTCGGCACTCAATGATGCCGCAACCCGTCTCGGTTCACTTCAGATCCGGAACGTTGCAACGATGGGCGGAAATATATGCAATGCAGCGCCTTCTGCTGATACGGCATGTCCTCTTCTTGTTCTTGATGCAAAGGTCATAATTGTTGGGCAAAAAGGGGAGAGGGAGGTGGATATCGATGATTTCTTCCTCGGACCTAATAAAGTAGCCCTTGAAAAGGGTGAGATTGTAAAAGGTTTTCATATGCCGCAATTTGGAAACAATACGGGCTCTGCCTATATAAAACATACAAGAAGGCAGGCAATGGATCTCCCCATGATAGGGGTAGGTGCACGGATAACGATCAAGATCGGCAAAAGCGAGGCGCGCTGCCATGATGCCCTTTGCACTATTGATAACATTTCCAACGTGCTTGCACGTCTCCAGGACGAAGAGCTGGAGATTGAGGATGCACGGATAGCCATGGGGGTTGTTGCTCCGAGACCTATACGGGCGAAACAGGCTGAAGCAGCCCTGAAGGGAAAAGTCGTATCGGAAAAACTCTTCCGAGAAATCGGGGAGATTGCAATGTCAGAAGCCCAGCCAAGGGACAGCATCAGAGGCGAGGCATGGTACAGGAAGGAAATGGTGAAAGTTCTTGTAAGAAGGGCTCTTATGCGGTCAATCGACAGAATCATCAGGCCGGACGATACAATTTATCCGGAGAGATTATGGTAAGGAAACAGTGTTGAGTTGTGAGTGTTGAGTTAAAACATTGAACATAAAACCTTGAACGATATTAGGGGGTAACGATGAAAAAAGAAATAACGTTCACTTTAAATAACGAAGTAATGGAGGTAGAAGTTGATCCCGGATGGACACTCCTTTATCTGCTGAGGGAAGTCCTTGAGATGACCGGTACGAAAGAAGGTTGCGGTTACGGGGAATGCGGCGCCTGTACGGTAATCATAGACGGCCAGGCGGTGAATTCATGCCTGTATCCTGTCATGGAGGCCGAAGGGAGGAAGGTTACCACCATAGAAGGCGTCATGTCAAAAAGCGGTGAGCTTGACCCCGTCCAGCATGCCTTAGTACAGAACGGCGCTGTTCAATGTGGATTCTGCACACCGGGCATGGTTATGTCTGCAAAGGCGCTCCTGGATGAAAAGGAAAAACCGACGGAAGACGATATCAAGGAGAGCATCGAAGGCAATCTCTGCAGGTGCACCGGGTATGTCAATATTATCGATGCTATAAAATCTGTTGCAGGCGGGAGGTGAATATGAGCGATCTCACAAAAGTAGGACAGAGGATTCCAAAGAAGGATGCGCCGTTAAAGGTTACCGGCGCTGCGGTATATATACAGGATATGAAAGTACCGGGCATGCTTTATGGCAAGATCCTGTACAGTAAGTACGCCCACGCAAAAATACTGAAAATAGATACCAGCAAGGCAGAAAAGCTTCCCGGTGTAAGGGCTGTGCTGACCGGTGCAGATGTACCGAACAATTTTAAATTCGGCTTCCTTAAAGATAACCCGCCGCTGAAGACAGGCAAGGTGTTATCCGCGAGGGATGAAGTCGCAGCCGTTGCTGCCATAAGTACTGAAATAGCAGAAGAGGCGCTTGATCTCATCGAGGTAGAGTATGAAGAACTGCCGGGAATTTTCGACCCTCTCGATGCCATGAAAGAAGGGGCGCCGCTGATTCATGAAGAATTCAAGTCGAACGTCCTGAAGCTGCCCTGGAAGCTGGTCGCCGGCGATGTGGAAGAAGCGAAAAAGGCATCGGCATATATCGCTGAGGACAGCTTCAGCACTCAATGGGTAACGCACTGCTGCCTCGGCACGAGCGGCTGTATCGCTGCTTTTGACATGAACAACAATCTCACCATGTACAGCAACACACAGATACCATCTCTTGCACAGAATGACTATTTAGAGGCGCTCAAGACCTTTGGCCTGAAAAACAAACGGGTAAGGATTATTCAGTGCGTCATAGGAGGAGGTTTCGGCAGCAAGCTCGACACCTATGCCTATGAATACATCGCCGTCCTGCTTGCCTTGAAGACGAGAAAACCAGTGAAGATCGTTTTCTCAAGAGAAGAAGAATTTTTTGCCACTTCCCCGCGGCAGTGCACGATCACAAAAATCTCACAGGGATGCGACAAGGACGGACGGCTTACCTTCCGTGAAATGGAGATGGTCCTCGATAACGGTGCCTATACATCCTGGGGGTCAACAACGCCTTCGGTTATGATGGTGCCCATCTCATCTCTCTACAAGGTACAGAATATTAAATATGTGGCGAAGTGCGTGTATACAAATAACACGTACAGCCAGGCAATGAGGGGTTACGGGAACCCTCAGGCGACCTTCGCAATAGAATCATGTCTGGATCAGCTTGCCGAGAAGGCAGGTATTGACCCCCTTGAGATCCGTCGCATAAACGCGAACGAACCTGGCGAGATCACGCCGCAGAATTTCAGGATTACCTCCTGCGGGATGAAGGAATGTATCGATGAGGTAGCAAACAGGCTGGACTGGAAAGGTAAAAGAGGGAAACACAACAGCAGGGGTGTTGGTATGGCAAGCCTCATCCACGTTGGAGGCGCTGCCAGGGTATATAAGTCTGACGGCTGCGGCACCATCATAAAGGTGGATGACAACGGTAAAGTCGATGTCATTACCGGGTCTTCAGAAATCGGCCAGGGATCAGAGACGATTATTTCTCAGATTGTTGCAGAGGTGCTCGGTATTAACATCGATGATATTAACGTCATCAATAACGACACCGATGTATGCCCCTGGGATGTGGGGGCACACGCGAGTAGAACTACCTTCGTGGCGGGTAACTCTGCCCTTGGTGCGGCCAAAAAGATAAAGGCCCAGATAATGGAGGTGGCTGCGAAAAACCTTGGCGAAGACCCGCAATTACTGGATATCAGAGACGGGGTAGTTTTCTCCATAAAAGACAAAGAAAAGAATATACCACTGTCAAAGGTACTGCGGAAGGTCCATTATTCTCTGGGCGGCAGGATGCTCGTGGCAGAGAACTTCTATGACCCGCCAAACGAAAACTTCGATCAGAACTTTAAGGGCAACCTTTCCGTTTCTTACGCATACGGTGCCCACGGGGTCGAGGTTGAGGTAGACAAAGATACCGGCCAGGTAAAGATCCTGAATTATATCGCTGCCCACGACGTAGGAAAGGCCATCAACCCCATGCTATTGGAAGGGCAGATTTATGGAGGCGGGCTTCAGGGTATCGGTTATGCCCTTGGAGAACGAATGATCTTCGAAAAAGGGGTTCTTAAGAACGGTAATTTTCTTGATTATAAGATGCCTACAGCAAAAGATGTACCGCCTGTCCAGGCTGTCATTGTTGAAACAGACGAACAGGCCGGACCTTTCGGTGCAAAAGGCATCGGGGAACCGGGGCTTGTACCGACTGCACCGGCCATTGCAAACGCCATTTATGACGCCGTCGGGGTACGCATCAAAGACCTGCCCATTACGCCGGAAAAGGTTCTAAGGGCATTGCAGGAAAAAGGGAAAAGCGCCTGATATTTTCATAGTAAATTCAAGGGGTAAGAAAATGTTCCTTGCCCCTTGATTACTTTTTCCCTTCCCCTTGTTTTTTTGGTAAATCTATAATATTATTTCAAACGGACAATATGGAGAAGCTTTTCCCCAGGGGCAAAATACAAAAACTGATTTTCTGGTGTTTACTTCTGACTGCCCTGTTCAGCTTTTTTCTTTCCATTATTCTTATCTACAATCATATTTCCTATAAAAACACCATTGCAAAGAAGGCTAAAGACCGTGTGGTTCGCCATGCCATGGAGGGCGCAAGAGAGATAGACGATATTCTTCAAAAACGCATGTCTGCAGCCCAAAATATCGCTGATGATTTGACAGCCAACAGGCTCAGCAGGGAAGAGGTTTTAAAAAAAATCAAGGACATAGTTGATGCGAATCCGCACATTCATGGTATTGCCATCGCTTATAAACCGTATGCATATAACCCAAAAGGACCAGCGGGGGCGAACGCGCAGAAATTTACGGTTTTGACATACAATTTGACTTCCAAACCGTAAATTTCTGTCAAAATATCCCCTGCTCATCTTCGATGAAATAAGTACCGTTTGGCAGTACGTGTTTGAATGGCAATA
>JAPLKA010000086.1 GCA_026388315.1 Pseudomonadota bacterium
GTAAATGTGTGTTTCAGTGTCGGATCATCGAGCACTGTGTATATAGCCCCGACAGCCCCCATAGAGGTAAAATATTCAGGAACGATAAATTCCCCATCCTGCAAGGCAAAAACGTCTCTAATTGCCCTTTTCATGCCTGCATTTGCCGCAACACCTCCTACAAATGCCACAGGATTTTTGATGTCCTTGCCTTTGGCAATATTGCTTTTGAAATTTCTCGCAAGTGCATAGCACAAGCCTGCTACAATCTCATAATCAGGGGTTGCAATCTGCTGGAGATGAATCATATCGGACTTGGCAAATACCGTACATCTTCCTGCAATCCTTGGCGGATTTTTCGACTTTAACGCCACTTCACTGAATTCTTCGATGGTAAACCTGAGCCTGGAGGCCTGCTGATCTAAAAATGAACCTGTACCGGCCGCACATAACGCATTCATTGAAAAATCCTTGATTTTCAGCCTTCCATCTTTGCTGCCATCCTCAAATATAATGAGTTTTGAATCCTCTCCGCCGATATCAATAACGCTCCTCACATGGGGGTAAAGATGGCCGAATCCCCTTGACAGGGCTACAATCTCGTTTACAAAGGATGCACCGATCAATGATGTAAACGTTTTTGCTCCTATGCCGGTTGTTGCAATGAATTCAATATCGTATGCTTTTAATGTTTCTTCAATCGCATATTTTGCTGTTACGATTGCTCTACCCTTGTGGCGCATGTATTCATTTTTTACAATACGCCCCGATTTGTCCATTACAACGAGATTTACACTGACAGAACCGACATCAATACCCACTCTAAACATACTTGTATATCCCCCAAGGCACTAAAGGTTTTGATTTTGTAAGGGTCTTATGTTACTTATAATGAAAATGGGTGTCTAATCAATAAAAAACATCAATGGCGAGTAATAAGATACCAATATGAAAAGATTACATATATTTGTGAGCGGGATGGTCCAGGGCGTTTTTTTCAGACAGAGCACGGCAATGAAAGCTAAAGAATTCGGTTTAAAAGGCTGGGTGAGAAACCTGAGGGACGGAAGAGTGGAGCTTGTCTGTGAAGGTAACGAAGATAGTTTGCATACAATGATTGCATGGTGCGAAAAGGGGCCAAAGGGAGCATTTGTCGACAGTGTAGATACCCGGTGGGAAGAATTCAAGGGTGAATTCAATAACTTTCAAATCGTATACTGAAAAAAACAGTGTCAAAAATATTCTCTAAAAATAACTATTATCCTGTGTTTTTCAACATCGGAGACAAGCTGTGTATCGTTATCGGCGGCGGGACAGTTGCAGAACAAAAAGTAAGGATACTTCTGAAGTTCAATACAAGGATCAGGGTAATAAGCCCCGTAATGACGAAAAATCTTTCCGTGCTCTCTCAAAAAGGTAAAATTGAAACTATTTCAAGGGAATATAGAGATGGTGACCTGGATGGGGCCGTACTGGTTTTTGCTGCCACCAACAAAAAAGAAATAAATGACGCTATTAAAAAAGAGGCAGTAAAAGGACATATCCCCGTCAATGTGGTGGATGACCCGGGTCTCTGTGATTTTATAGTTCCGTCCATTGTAAAAAAGAAATCCATTGTTATTGCCATTTCAACATCCGGTACCCTGCCCTTGCTGTCAAAGATACTGAGGAAGGACATCAGCAATCTGGTGTCACAAGATTATCTTACATATGCAGAAAAAATCGGTAAGTTCAGAAAGTTCCTTATAAAGGTCATACACGATAAGAAAAGAAGGAAAGAGATACTCGCTGAAATCAGCAAAACTGGCGTTAAGGAACTGGCTGGAATGGATACAAAGGCTATTAAAAGTAAATTTCTCAGAAATTCATAATGAATATTTATTTTTTTTACATATCGCTATTTTTTTATCTTCTGTCCACTGCATGCTATCTGTTATTCCTGACTATGAACAGGAATATTATTGAAAAGTTTGGCCATTATTCCCTCTTTTCAGGTTTTTGTATCCATTTTCTGGCTACCCTTGTCAGGTATTTCAATGCAGGATATACACCGATAACGAATATTTACGAGTCCCTCTCGTTTTTCAGCTTATGTATAGCAGGTTTTTTTCTTTACCTTAAGAGAATCTACAGGATAGAGATTATCGGGTGTATCGTTCTCCCCATCCTGTCTGTATTGTTAATCTGGGCCTCAACCTTTCCCGCGGAAATCAGACCCCTTCCTCCAGTGCTTAAGAGTTACTGGCTGCCAATACATACCATTTTTTCTTTTGTCGGGAATGCAATTTTTTTCATCAGCTTTTTTATATCGCTCCTGTATCTTGTTGTAGAAAGAGGTATAAAAAAGAAGAAGTTTCCATCCATCGCAACACGATTTCCTTCCCTTGAGACCCTTGATTTAATTAATTACAGGTGCATGTCCTATGGATTCCCTTTTCTTACCGTAGGAATTATTACGGGCTCGATCTGGGCGAGCGTTGCCTGGGGCTCATACTGGAGCTGGGACCCGAAGGAAACATGGTCGCTTGTCACATGGATCGTCTACGCCATACTTATCCATAACAGACTTGCAATCGGGTGGAGGGGAAGAAAAACAGCGTACATGATGATCATCGGTTTTTTTTCTATCCTCATAACCTTTCTGGGCGTTAACTTTTTTGCAGGAGGACTTCATTCGTATATTTAATTCAGCTATTAGCAGTCAGCTTTCAGCTATCAGCAAAAATAAAACAAAGGCTTAATGCTAATGGCTAACAGCTTCGAACTTGAGAAGAATATGCATATAAACGTATTTGGCCTTAACCACAACACTGCCCCGATAGAGATCAGAGAGAAACTCTACTGTTCGGAAAGTGATGTACCGGTAATCTTGAAAAAGCTGAAAGATTGGGGTTTAAATGAAAGCGTTGTTATCTCTACCTGCAACAGGACGGAAATATATTTCTGCTCCGATAATACTGAGGAGTCCATCAAAAAGATTGAGGGGCTCTTGCTGGAACACTTTGGTGCGCCACTGGATTGGCTGAAAAGCTATACCTACCGGTTCTGTGATGAAGAGGCATATAGACACTTATTCCTTGTTGCATCGGGGCTTGATTCGATGGTCGTCGGGGAGCCCCAGATACTCGGTCAGGTAAAAGATGCATACAGAATGGCAACTCTCCATAATGCGACCGGTTCTTTTCTCGATAAAGCCTTTCATAAGACTTTTAATGTTGCAAAGAGGATACGAACAGAGACAAGAATAGGATATAACCCCTTATCGATAAGCTCCATGGCAATTGAGCTTTCTAAAAAGATCTTCGGTGAGTTGAACCGGAAAAAGATACTTGTCATCGGTGCAGGCGAGATGTGTGAAATTGCACTGAAATACTTTAAAAAAGAGGGTTTAACCGAGATATTTATCACAAACAGGACTTTTCAGAATGCGCAGAAGCTCGCAGAAGACATTACAGGAATCCCCTGCCTTTTACAGGACATCCCGGACCTGCTGACGAAAGTTGATATGGTGTTGTCTTCAACGGGCTCCGAAAAACCGATTATTGATAAAGAACTTGTTGTACCCATTATGAAAAAAAGAAAGAACAGACCTCTGTTCTTTATTGATATTGCTATGCCAAGGGATATTGATCCGGAGGTAAATCACATCGAAAATGTCTATCTCTATGATATTGATGACCTCAAAGGACTCTCGCAGCAACACCTCTCCGACAGGTTGAAGGAATCAGAAAAGGCACACGCCATCATCGAAGAAGAAGTGGTTAAGTTTTCTCACTGGTTAGAACAGTTGGAAAAAAACCCGCTCATTACACATATTATCGATGTAGTGGAAGAAACAAGATCAAATGAACTGAAGAGAATGATACAGAAGATGAAATATGTTGACGAAGAAACGTTGAGAAACATGGATTTACTGACAAGGAGCATCGTTAATAAGCTTATCCACAGGCACATTTTCTTAATTAGGCAGAATGGAAGCCCTTCTTTGCTCGAAATAATGAAGCAATTGTTTAAATTTGAGGAAGAGAATGAAAAAAAAATGGACAGTGGGAACGAGGGGAAGTAAGCTCGCTCTCAAACAGACCGAAATAGTCATACAAGCCCTGAAAACATTGTATCCATACAATGAATTTGCCATAAAAATTATTAAAACAACGGGTGACACAATCTGGGACAAGCCTCTTCATCTTATTGGCGGAAAAGGACTTTTTGTAAAAGAGATTGAAGATGCCCTTTTAAAAAATGAGATCGATATGGCTGTACACAGTATGAAAGACCTCCCCACAGAGCTTGAAAATGGGCTTGTCATAGGGGCAGTCCTTGAGCGGGAAGACCCGAGAGATGTTTTTATCTCTTCAATATATGGAAGTATTCAGGATATCCGGGAAGGGTCACGTATCGGGACGAGCAGCACAAGGAGGAAGTCCCAGATTCTCCATTTCAGAAGAGGATTGGAAATTGTTCCTCTCAGGGGTAACGTTGACACGAGGATAAAGAAATTACATTCACATACCCTTGACGGGATCATCCTCGCCTATGCCGGTGTAAAAAGAATGGGTTTTGACAATTTTATAAAAGAAGTTCTCCCCTTTGAAATCATGGTGCCCCCACCAGGTCAGGGCGCTATCGGGATTGAAACGAAAGATGAAAGTGATTTCATCAAATTATTAAAACCCCTGAACCATGAAAACACTTTCCGCGAAGTCACAATAGAAAGGGAGTTACAGTCAATGATTGGAGGAGGCTGCCAGGTTCCCCTTGGAATAAACGCCAGCATAGCAAGCAATATATTAACCCTTCATGTTGTTCTCGGCAGGGAAGATGGTGAACTCCTTGTAAAAGAGATGTGTGTCGAAGATGTGAAAAATGCAAACGATACGATGTCCCGTATCCTTCAAATAATAAGAGACAAACAAAAATGCCTCTCGTTGACTTGAGAGGCATTTTTTAAGAAAACCTAATGATCGGGGTGGGCTAAACTGCTTCTTTAAAGGCTTTGCCTGCTGTAAATTTTGGCACCTTGCGGGCAGGTATCTTGATTTCCTTGCCTGTTCTCGGGTTTCTCCCCTTCCTTGCTTTTCTCTTAGATACTGAGAATGTACCGAAGCCAACGAGTGTTACCTTTTCTTCTTTTTTCAAAGCTCCCTTAACACTGTCAACAAATGCGTCCAATGCCTTGCCTGCTGCTACTTTAGAAATTTTAGCGCCCGCTGCCATTACACTGATTAATTCTGCTTTTGTCATATGTACCCCTCCTTTAGAGTATTGATTTTGGTAGCTTTAACAATAACCACCTTTTAAATACTTTATACTTCTTATTATAAAAAATATGCAACAGATTTTTTATCATTTTTAAAATTTTTTGGGGCTCTGTTTTGTGACCAACTTTTAGTAGTACGATCCTGGATGCTCGATAGTAGTTTAAACCTGTTCAATTGGTTTTATTAGTTAAACCAATTAAGACTGATGAGACAAATAGGACATGCAGTTAGAAACCTGTCTTATTAGTTAACCCTAATAGCAATTATCCCCTTGATTTAGCATGGTTTTTAAGGTATAGTATCCCTTCGATAGTCAGAAACTTCATCGAACCATTCACACTATAATACAATGAGGGAGTATGGAACAGAGCAACATTAGAAATATCGCGATCATCGCCCATGTAGACCATGGGAAAACAACACTGGTAGATCAGCTTTTCAGGCAGAGCGGGATGTTTCGTGACAATGAAGTGGTGGAAGAACGCCTCATGGATTCAATGGACCTTGAAAAAGAACGGGGTATAACGATTACTTCAAAAAACGGCTCCTTCGTTTACAAGGATTTCTTTATTAATATCATCGATACACCGGGACATGCAGATTTTGGTGGCCAGGTCGAAAGGGTTCTTAAAATGGCTGATGGCGCACTTCTCCTTGTTGATGCAGCGGAAGGGCCAATGCCACAGACCCGTTTTGTCCTCAAGAAAGCTCTTTCCCTGAAAATACCCGTTATTGTTGTGATCAATAAAATAGATAAACCGGCGGCAAGGTGTGAATGGGTAGTAGATCAGGTCTTTGATCTTTTTGTAAAACTGGATGCACCCGACGATATACTCGATTTCCCTTTCATCTATACCTCTGCAAAGGCCGGTTATGCAACATTTGACCATACCCAGAACCAGGGCACGATGATCCCGCTTTTCGAATTAATCGTTAATGCTGTTCCGCCTCCAATAGGTAATCCCGAAGCTTCTCTGCAGATGCTTGTAAGTTCCCTTGCATACTCTCCTTTTCTCGGAAGACTTGCTATAGGAAAGATAACCTCCGGACTGTTAAGCATAAACAAAGACGTTATTGTTTCAAAAACTGACGGTTCAATATCACCTGCCCGTATCACAAAGATCTACCGGTTCAAAGGCAGCAGCAAGGAAGAAGTTGAGACTGCCGGTGTCGGAGAAATCGTCGCGGTAGCCGGTATGGAGTCAATTACAGTTGGAGAGACCCTTACCGACCCTGAAAACCCTCTTCCCCTCCCCGGTATAGATATAGACCCGCCAACAATATCCATGAACTTTATCCCTAATGACTCGCCCTTTGCAGGAAAGGAAGGGAGATTCCTTACTTCACGACATATCCGTGAAAGGCTCATTCGTGAGACGCTCTCGGACGTTGCACTCGTCGTGGAAGAATTGACCGATAGCATTGGATACAAAGTATCCGGCAGGGGAGAACTTCACCTCTCCATTCTTATTGAAAAGATGCGCAGGGAGGGCTATGAATTTCAGGCTACACGGCCCAGGGTCATATTTAAAGAGGGGGATGAGGGAATACTCGAACCATACGAAGAACTCACCATCGACGTTGATGAGCAATACTCAGGAAACGTAATCGAAAACCTCGGAAAAAGGAAAGGCCTGATGGTAGAAATGCATCAGAACAAAGGGATGGTGAGGATGAGATACAGGATTCCCACCAGAGGGCTTATAGGTTTCCGTTCAGAATTTATGACCGAGACAAAAGGTATGGGCACGATGAACTACATATTTGACGGTTATGACCGGTATGCCGGTGAAATGAAGAACCGGAATAACGGAACCCTTGTGGTAATGGAAGAATGCAGCAGCGTGGCTTATGCCCTCTTCAACCTTCAGGGAAGAGGACAATTGTTTATAGGGCCCGGCGAAAAGGTCTATGGTGGCCAGATTATCGGTGAACACAGCCGCGAGAATGACCTTGTAATAAATCCTGCCAAAGGGAAAAAACTTACCAACATGAGGGCTTCCGGCTCTGATGACGCCGTTATTCTTACCCCCTTCAGAAAAATGAGCCTGGAGGATTGTATTTCATACATCAATGAAGACGAGCTTGTCGAAATAACACCCCTCTCAATCAGATTAAGGAAGATTATGCTCGATGAGACTCAGCGCAAAAGGGCAAAAATAGCCGCTGCAAAAGCGTAATAAACAAGATATAATATCAGGTAGACTGTTCAGCATATCAGTATAGGGGGTACGTATGACATTCAACCGGGCAATTCGATTCATCATATTAGCGTTACTAATTGTTTTTTTCTTCTCTGCGTCGAGAGTCATCGGCATGTACGTGGATTGGCTTTTTTTCAGAGAAGCAGGCTTCGAAGGGATATTTACAAGGGTTTTATCCGCCGAGGTGCTTACGGGTTTTGTCTTTGGTGTTGTTTTCTTCGTCTTTGTTGCTGCCAATGTCCTCTTTGCATCTATGATCAAAGTGCCTCCCATCGACGTAATGTTTATGGGTCAGATGAGGATGTCTCTTGATCCAAACAAATTCAACAAATTATTTAAAATTTTCGGTTTATTTGCTGCATGCTTCGGCGGGGCATTAAGCGCCTTATGGGGAAGCAGCCTCTGGTCACAGGCACTCGCCTTTCTCAATAGCATCAATACAGGAAAAACAGACCCGATCTTCAGCCATGATTTGAGTTTTTACCTCTTCAAACTTCCCTTATATGAATCTTTGAACGTGTATGCAGGCTTTCTCCTTTTCTTTACTATCCTCCTTGTGGGTGCAGGATATGTTACGCGGGGCGGTTTCCTTTTTCTCGGCAACAGGATATCTCTTGTAAAACGCGCAAAAGAACATATGTCCCTGCTTTTTTTTCTGTTTTTCGTGAAACTTGCCTTCGGATTATATCTCGACAGGTTCGAAACGCTCTATTCCTCACATACCGTTATTACCGGCGCTGGTTACGCTGATGTGCATGCAAAGCTCATTGTGCTTGGGATTTTGGCTCCCCTGACGTTTATCGGGGGCATTGTAATTTCCTTTGCAGTCCTTAAAGAAAAGTTTAAAATCGCACTCTATCCGGTAATCGGACTTGTTGCAATGTACCTCCTCGGAGTAGTGGCCTATCCTGGCCTCCTCCAGAATTTCAATGTGGCACCCAATGAACAGGCCATGGAAGAACCCTTCATCAGACACCACATTGCCCTCACAAAATATGGCTATAACCTCCAAAATGTTCAAATGATACCCTTTGATGTATCCTTCAGCCTTACGGCAAAGGATATAAGGAAAAACGATACGACGATCAAGAACGTTAAACTCTGGGATGAAAAACCGCTCCTCAAGACATACAGCCAGCTTCAGCAGATCAGGACCTATTACCGCTTTAACGGCATTGACACCGATCGATACACCATCGACGGGGAATACAGGCAGATGATGCTTTCCGCCAGAGAGCTCTCTTATAATGATCTTCCCAGCAAATCATGGATCAACGAAAAGTTTGTTTTTACCCATGGCAACGGCATTGTCATGGGGCCTGTGAGTAAAATTTCCAAGGACGGGTTGCCTGAATTCACCATCAAGGACATTCCGCCTTCTTCGGCCTCGAATGTGAAGATCTCGACTCCTGAAATATACTTTGGCGAGCTCACCAGCGATTATGTCATCGTAAATACTAAGGTTCCTGAATTTAGCTACCCAACATCAGAGGGTAATATATACACTTCCTATAAGGGGTCAGGCGGTGTCCGGCTTGATTCCCTGTTGAAGCGGGCTCTCTTTGCCTCCTACTTCCAAACCGCAAAGATCATCCTTTCCTCTGAGATCACAAATGACAGCCGTATCCTTTATAACAGGAACATTGTCCAGAGGGTGCAGAAGATTGCCCCTTTCCTGGTCCTCGATTCAGACCCCTACGTGGTAGTCGGGGATAACGGTAAAATCTACTGGATTATCGACGGATATTCTGTATCATCCCGGTTACCTTATTCAAAACCCCTCAAGAACAGGATAAATTACATGCGGAACTCTGTGAAGGTTGTAGTAGATGCCTATAATGGTAAGATTGATTTCTATGTCAGTGATCCCGATGATGTAATTATAAAAGTCTATGGTGCGATCTTCCCGGGTGCATTTAAACCCATCAAGGAAATGCCGGGCGATTTAAAAAAGCATGTAAGATACCCCAGGGATTTTTTCAGCGTACAGACTGCCCTGTATGCCACCTTTCACATGAATGATCCGAAGGTATTCTACAATAAGGAAGACCTCTGGGAGATACCTGTCCATAGTGAGAAGCCCATGGATGCGAACTACCTGATCATGAAGCTCCCCGAAGAACAAAGAGAGGAGTTCGTCCTTCTCGTGCCCTATACACCGGCAAAGAGGGATAATCTTGCTGCCTGGTTCGCTGCCCGCTGTGATGAACCGAATTATGGGAAACTCCTTGTATTCACGTTTCCCAGAGACAGGCTCGTCTTCGGGCCAAGACAGATTGATGCAAGGATAGACCAGGATTCATATATTTCACAACAGTTGACACTTTGGGGCCAGCGGGGATCACAGGTCATCAGGGGAAAGCTTCTTATAATCCCTATTGAAAAATCGCTCCTCTATATCCAGCCACTGTATCTTGCTGCAGAGGACAAAGGGGGATTGCCCGAACTCCGGAGGGTTATTGTTGCCTATGAGAACGACGTGGTCATGGAGGAAAACCTTGAACAGGCTCTGGCAGTGCTATTCGGGAATAGAAAAACTGCTCCGGCAACCGGGGCAGCAACCGCCGTAACAACAACGAAAAAGGCCTCTGTTCAAGACCTTGCAAAAGAAGCGGCACAGATTTTTGAAAGGGCCAAAGGACTCCAGAAACAAGGAGACTGGGCAGGCTATGGAGAACAGCTCAAGAAGCTGGAGCAGATTCTTAAGCAGATGGCAGGGCAGCAGTAAAGACCTGTTTTATTTGTTTAATTGGTTTGTTGGTCTTATTGGTTAAAGCCAATGGAACCAATTGAACAACTATTCATTAATAAATATTGCTATTTTTTTTGTTTTATGCGATAATATATTCGAAGTTTCGGAAGCATCTGTTAGTAGCAACCGCAGAAATATCCATTTTTGTTGTCTCTTCGTAACACAGTTCCGTATCCTTCAACATTCTAAAAAGGAGGTATGTCAATATGGCAAAAGGAACTGTTAAGTGGTTCAATGAGTCAAAGGGTTTTGGTTTCATTACCAAAGATGACGGCGGAGATGTGTTTGTTCACTATTCAGCCATTCAGGACAGTGGTTTTAAATCCCTGTCTGAAGGCGAGGCTGTAAACTTTGATGTTGTAAGCGGCCCGAAAGGTCCGAGCGCAGCAAACGTAGTAAAAGGCTAAGACCATAAAGCAGGTTCAGATCATCTGGACCTGCTTCCTTAAAATTCACTCAAACCCATTCAAATTGATCCGCCTTTCATGAAAAGATGTGTTTTTTTTCTTCGTAGTATTAATGGGCGCTATGTGATATAATAAATACATGTAGCCATAAACAATACCTACCGCAACATCGGAAACAAGAATAGCTTAGCGAGGGGTAAATAATGAAAAAACCGCATACAAATGATGGTGAATTGCCGAAAAACCAATCTTCTATTCAAAAGATTGCCCATGAAAAACTTTCCGGGGAAATTAAGAAGGGAAATTTATTTTCCAGCATGGCAGACGCTGAGCATTTATATGAAGCCAAAAAAGCCCTTGACAAAGGCTATAAGCTTAATCCAAACCCTTTAAAAACAGAATGGGGAAGAGTAAACGATGCGAAAAAACATCTTAAGGCAATTGGGCCGGAATCATCTGAATATGTCGCAGCACAGGGGCTTATGCACAAAACCCACACAAGAGAAAGGCATATTGAGCATGTATCTATAAATGTTGCGAATCAGATTATGATCAAACAGCGTGAAATGCTGACAAGTGAATTGGAACAGTATTACGTCACCAGGGGTATATTTGTTGACATAGAGTTGAGCGGTCCGGATAAGACATATATGAAATTATCATCTTCACTGTTTCGCGAAGCATCGATTGATAAAATTGCAGATGGGACCAAGTTCTTCGCCCATCTCAAGAGAGCCGGCTTTAAAAGAATTATCTTAGAGGACAATGAAGACAATGCATGGACATACAGCTTTGCAAAGTCGTAATGGAACATTCTTGCCCGTGCCTTAGAGAAGCTTCGTCCGAATCTCCCGGCGCCGTTCTCTGGGAAGGACAATACAAATCTCGGTTCCTTTCTCAGGTACAGTGTCAACATCAATCTGACCTTTATGCTCTTGAACGATTCGTTTTGCCATGGTGAGCCCCAGACCCAGGTAGTTGAATTTAGTAGTAAAGAAAGGATCGAAGATGTAAGGAAGGTCTTTGGGCAGAATCCCGTCTCCGCTGTCCTTTACCCGTATGAACGCCTCGCTGCCGACAATATCACCGGTTACGGTTACCTCGCCGCTGTCCGGAATTGCCTCCAGAGCATTCTGTACGATGCACTGGACAACTCGAATGAGTAAAGCAAGATCACCAAAGAGTGGCGTTACAGGGAGAACTCCCGGATCAGGAAATGTAATTATCACAGGATTCCCCTCCAAGCGAATGAAGGCATTTCTAACCCCCTCAAAAATTTCAGAGAGGGTTAAAGGTGAATAACGGGCCGGATAAACTTTGGCAAACTCCACCAACCGGTCGATTATGTATTCCAAACGCCTTGACTCATCATGAATAATCGTGGTGTAGCGGGAGAACTCCTCATTGGATACCTTTTCCTTGGCCAATCGTAAGGCAAACCCTCCAATGGAGACTATGGGATTTCGAATCTGGTGGGAAATTTGATCGGTTATCATCCCAAGCCCGACAAATCTCTCTGAGCCGATGTATTCTTTTTCCATCCTTTTAAGATGAGTGATATCCTGCATGGTAAAAATTATTAACTCATGGCCATTTGAATCCCCTTTGTACAGGGCAGTGGAAAGGTTAACGAAAAACGAACTCCCATCTTTCCTGTGTAAAAGAGCCTCTCCTTCAAAGCCCCTGCCTCCCAAGGTAATTTTCATGATATTGGAGAGGAATATCTGCGTATCATCTGGAAGAAAGAGTATCTCGATGGATTTACCGTTCAGAGAACCACTGGAGTAACCGAACAGTTCTGCTGCTAAATTGTTGGTAAAACGGATATGTCCCTGGTTATCGGTGAGGATAATACCAGTCTTAACAACCTCGACCAACGTATTGCTCAGACTTTGTGACCAGGATATAGAATCCATTTTCTCCCTTCCTCTTTTCTGTTTTATATTCGATTACAAATCATTATTTTTATCATCAAATACTCTCATTTGTTGACTTAAGTCTTAAAGCCATCTCTTTAAGAATAGCAAGGACAATCTCCGGGCTTTCCCTCAGGATAGTTTCAAAGTTCTCCCGTGAAATGATCACAAGCCTTGTGTGGTGTTCCAGTGCTCTCGCCGTTGCAGTTCTCGGAGCATCGAGCAACATGGACATTTCGCCAAAATAATCACCACTTTTCATGGTTTTGATGACCTTATCTTTCCTGCTTATGCTGACAAAACCCGACATGACGAAGAACATGACATCGCCATCCTCCTCCTCAAAAAAAACAACATCCCCTTTATCGTAGACTTTGATATATCTGTTAATGAATTTTTCTGGAATACCTCCGGCATGTTCCGCGCCGAGGAAAAGTTTTTTCAACAGAAGTACCTCTCTTTTCTCGATATTCACTATGATTTCCGCCCCGAAGAGGATTACCAGAAAGCAATAATACACCCAGATGATCATGATAAAAAATATCTTCATGGAACCAAAAGCGACACCGTAATTGGGGTTGAAACTGAGGAAACGGGTAAAAAGGCTTTTCATCACAACGAGGAGGATGGCTGTAATTACGGATACCGTTACAATATGACGGGTCTTGAGCCTCACGGGTTGCAAAGTAACATACACTGTCACCATGCATATGCTTGCCACTATGAATGATGTGAGAGCATCCCCGCTGTTTTTTAAAAAAATACCTTCGATGAAAGGGCGGATATAAAAGTTATATGTCATTTCACCCGCGACAAGGGCAACAAAGAGGGCAATCATAATGAAAGTTGTTGTAATATTGATGAGTTGCAGCCGGAGAAAGGATATTTCCTGTGTAATATTGAACACCTTGAGAAAAGCCGTCCGCAGGGAATCGCTAACCGACATGAGAGACACAAAAATCATGGAGAGGCTTACAATCCCCCAGGTGATCCTGTAGCTGGTAGGAAAGTAGAATTCCTTGATCGTGAAGCCATCAAGGGTCGGGAATATATGCGACATGAGGTTTTCGATACCATTAATAACTTGATGCGAAAAGCCAGTGTAGCTGCCGAAAAGGTATGCCACGAAGAAAAGGAGCGGGATAATCGAAAAAAACCCGTACGATGCAAGTGCAACAGACATTTCAAAATTGTTGTGACGTATAAAAGATTTTATTGATTCCTTAACGATGACAAGGGTAATCCCGGCGGGCTCTTTGTTTCTTCCGTACATCATACGGCAATGAACATCCTTTTAGAATCGAACAGAGCGGATTGCAGAGTCATCAGATTAAAACGGATATTCTTTACCATCGGGTAACGGAATGTCGAAGGCAAACATGACGGCAGCTATCATCTGGTAAAAACCACACAAGACAACCAGCTCGACGACACCTTTCACCCCTGATGCTTTTATAAGTTCATCCTGGATGTCCCGCGGGATGGGCTGACGTTCAAGGACATGCTGGACAGCGGTGAATGCCGACTGCTGAATCTGATCTAATCCTTGTGGAACACTCTCTGTTCGTATCGCCTCAATAACAGTTTCCGGGATGCCTTCCTGTATAGCCATTGGCACATGCATAACCCACTCATATGCAGCACCTATCCTCCGGGCTATAAAAAGAATGACTAATTCCCGGACAGAACCAGGTAAAACTCCCGTGCCAAATCTCAAATAACTCCCGAGATCGCCTATGCGCCTGGCAAGTTCGGGATGGTTGAGCAAGCTTCTGTAAAGATCGTAGATATAACCCCTTTTGGATACAAGTTCGTTATAGATTTCTTCTATTTCAGAGGAAAGTGGTGATGTTATCGGATCGGGAAGTTTTGACATAAAACAAGTCCCTCAATTACCGGGGCTTACGTCGCCCCCTCCACCGGCAAAGCCACGACCCGCTTTGCGGGTGCCCCGGCCTCCCCCTCTCGCTCGCTTATGCTCGCTGAATAGATTCACACAAGTGGCGCTGGGTAAGCATTAGAATTTACTCACTTCTTTAAAAGCATTGCACCGCTTGAGTACCCTCCCCCGAAAACGGTGATAACGATCAATTCGTCTTTCAGGAATCTGTCCCAGTTTTGCGAGAGGGCAACAAGCGTGCTTGCACAGCCTGTATTCCCTATATCTTCGATGTTCATGATCCGCTGCCCGTTTCGTAATCCAAGGGTTTTTGCAACATTGTCGATTATCCTGAAATTGGCCTGGTGCGGTATCAGGTAGTCAATGTCGTCCAGCGTAAAATGGTTCTTTTTTATGATGTTTTCAACTTCAGAAACCATGTATTTGCAGGCATAGACAAAGATATCTTTCCCGTAGGGCATTTGCAGACCCCCATTTCTAGGCCTTAAATACACCCCCTCTATACCCTTTCCGATATGCCCGAGCCCGGTCGTATTCAGGTCAAGAATTTTTATGTCTTTTTCCGAATCCTTCTCTTTTGAAATAAAGGCAGCCGCAGCGCCATCTCCCCACAGATAGCCTGATTGTTCGTCTCTGTCGTTGTTGTATGCGCTGTTGTGTTCTGAAGTAATCACAATCGCTCTTTGGGCTTTGTTTGTGGCGAAATACCCTTCAACAATCTCTACTGCGTTGAGAAATGATGAACATGCCGAAGTAATGGTGATGGCCTTTGCCCGGTGAATATTGAAATAACCCTGTACCGCATGGGCAAGCGTTCCAATGGTATCATACGGTGTGTACGTGGCGCCGACAATCAGATCAACATCGCTCAGCGAATATGGAAGTCTGCTTATTGCAGACTTCATTGCTTCTATCGACATAGTGTTCGTATTCTCGTCAGGCCCTGCCTTTGTTCTTCTCTTGATGCCTGACCTTTTATATATCCACTCGTCAGTTAATCCGTTTAAATTTGTGTAGTGATCATTTGAAATGATTATTTCAGGCAAATAATGGCAAACTGCGTTGATATACATATGTACCGCTATATAAGAGCGAATTCCTTTCTTAAGGTTCTGGCATTGAAACCAGAATCCTTTTTATTAAATTATCCCTGAAATATCATTTAAAGAAGCTCATAGCAGCCTGCCGGGAAACTACAATCCAAAAAAATATCTTTTTTACAATAAACACTTGTATCAAGTCAAGAGCATACCAGTAATATGCCCCGGTGTCAATGTGAAAATGTCCGTAAATATCTGTTGCAATAAAATTCTGATTGCGAGAGAATACATTCCATCGTGAGAACTCTTATATGAAAAGATTATGCGGTATTTTCCCATTTGTTATTGCTTTGTTTTCGCTTGCCATGCTTTCGGGCTGTGCCGGTCCATCCTCCGTCACGTATTCTACAGGTGACGGTTGGTTTGAAACCTCTTCTGAAACAGTGGAATACGATGGCAGAGGCGGGTCAAGGGTTGTAGCCGAAGATGGTCTGCCGCTTGAGGATGCAAGCGGTTTTAAGGAAGAACAGAATCTTACTGATTATGGACTTGGCAGGGAGTATGGACTCGAGGAAGGCCGGGGGCTGATGCCCTAACAAACATCCCCGCACCCCAACCTCCCCTGTTGCGCAAGAAACCTCTTTTTACTATTAAGCGCCGTACATCAGGGATATCCCTTATGTATCATAAGTTACTGTTTTTCACCAATTTTTCACTCTGAACCAGACACAGAGAATAACGAAAAATCTAATTTTCCTGTAAAAATGCTATCCGGTTCATCCGGATTTGAAATCTTCATGTATATTTCTGGTAAACCTGACACAGGGATGGATACAATAAAGCTTGCCAGGGTACGCACTTTGCCGGATGTACTTCCCGTCCTCCATAGAGCATAATCAGACCCCCCTGCCCTGTCTTCGCTTATCATGATAAAATCATTCATGGTAAATGGTTTTTCAGACGAAGTCAGATAATTTTGGATGCGTTTGAGTCTGGCTTCACTATTCACACTTCTGTGTTCATTAGCCTGGGTCAAATTCGCATCTGTATAATGGTTTGCAAAAGCCAGTATCCCATTCTCAATGTCTTTTATTGCTATTTTACCGCCGGGAGCCACTTCAATCATGGCAACCCTTGAAGAATCGGCAACCATATATAAAGCAGGGTGACTTTTTATGAAAATATCCCGACGTGACAAAACAGCATTGACAGAATCAAATGTTGTAAGGATTCTCTCTGTTGTATCTTCAGTTGCTACATGTCTTTTTTCTCTTGGTACACTGGTTACCGAAGCGTTTAAAACTGCCAGTCCCTTCTCATTGATGCCGCCAACAATATACCCATCGACTTCAGCGTCATAAAGACCAAAGACATTAAAACCATTGAGAGGGAAAAGAAGTCTCGGATGTGTTGAAAGATTCGGGGAGTTATCACGGTTTTTTGCAATGATGGTTCCTTTAATATTTACCTTCTGTCCTGTGGCGCCCCAGACGGTACATCCCCGGGCAGATGGCACATTTATAATCAACACTGCCCCTATAATAAGGAAGAAAAAAATGATCCGGACTCTCATGCATACACCCTGTTGTTCTTCCACCCCTTTTTTCCTATCATCCCGTGAGGCAGATAGAACATCCCAACTTTTCCGGACACTGGTTTACAGACATGAGGCTTTATGTCGGCATCGGAAGTTAGGGACCGCATAAATGCATTATATCACAATAAACTAATTTCATTGAAAAATCCTTATTTTTGATCTCAGTAGCCAGATACCTTATCTCAGATTGAATAAAAATCTGCCACCTGTAATTGTTAATCTGAAATCCCCAGTCCCAAATCCCGGATTACCTTCTCTGCTAAAATCTTTGCGGCTTTTGTCAATTCAGCCCTGAGAATGAGAGGGCCATCGGCACTGCAATATGCAGCAAATTGACGGCATTCGGAAGATACGGGTACAGGTAAAATATAGCGATCCCTGCCGCGGGGTCTCCCTTTCTGTAAAAATGTGTACTGCAGAATAGAATCAGAGATATATTTCTCTGTCATAACATCCTGCAGGCGGGCACGCATTTCCACCTCAACGCAGAAAGTCCAGTTTTCGTTACATTCACGGAGGACAACCCTCTGGATATTGGCATACAGGATACCCCTCAAATCCTTATCCTTCGCTACCTGCAACGCGCCATCATTTACAGACAGATCTGGCTGTTTTGCTATTTCCCGGATGTGCCGGCTCTTTAAAAGTGCCCTTGTTACCTCGGTTATCAGGTCAAAATACTGAAATTCCTTTGCGATTATTTCCATGCATGGGGTCCAGACAAAAACTCCATAAGGATAAAACGGCAGATAAAATGGTACACTCAGCGGGCCACCCGCAAAAAAGGCATAATTAGGAAGGACAACACGATCCCTGCTCATTTCAATCCAGTCAGGAGAATCGGGGCTAAGCTGGCCTGATATTTCAGCGCCTATATATGTTAAGCGTTGGACATTTGTCCTATCAGGCATGCCGTATCTTTCCATAATAGCTGTTTTTACTGAACCATATTGACTAAAATCAGTTTGAGCCACCATTGAAGCCGATTCTGTCTCGTCAACAACGTGAACATCTGTACACTCCTCAACATTCCATGACAATTCCGCTTGACCTTTACATGAAAAAGAAAAGGAGCCTATATACAGCAAAGAGCTGCCCTTCGGTACACGGAACCAGAAGGTGGAAAGGCTCATGGTTTTTCCGAATATCTGACGGGTCAATTTACCGGTCTCTGCATCAATTTTGTCCGGCCCGGCATCCTGAGCCGTGTAACCCGGGATAACAGTAAAGTGATAGGTGCCTGGTTCCAGAACGAAATATGCCCACCCTTTTGTTCTTGCTTCTGAAGAGGGAAATGAAGTAAGCGTGTATTCTTTCGGTATTTCATCCCTGTCCAGATTTGCCATTTCTATAAAAAAATCAGAGTCTTTCAAGGGGCTGTCAACCATGTCACCGGAAAATTTTAAAAGAACGATTGATTTGTTATGAAGCCTTATCGCCTCAGCCTTGGATGATCCTGGTGGCCCGATGGTTGTGCATCCATGGAGAAGTGTTGCAAGTATTGCAGCCGCAATGAAACAAATAAGTACTTTTTGGAGATGCATTGTCATGAAAAACATAACAGAGCAGAGGTTTGAATTCAAGGAGCTTCTTGTAGTTAATAATTGTATACCGTTGCATACTTTTTGCGCTAATGCTATCCTGAAAGACAAGCAATTAAGTGATTGAGAGGGTGAAAGGCTGTGGGCGATCTGAAAAAAATGTTTGATCCTGAAACGGTCGTTTTTGTTGGCGCTGACGACCATGAGGGTTCTATTGAAAGGGCAATACTCGACAACCTCCTTTCATCGCATAAAAGGCGTCTGTATGCTGTCAACAGTAACAAAAGCAAGGCGCTCCATCTCGATTGCCGCCCCACTGTGGGTGATATTGATGACCATATCGACCTTGCCGTCATCGTAGCGCCGGACGAATCTGTTCTCAACAGAATTGAGGAGTGTGCCAAAAAAGGTGTTGAAGGAGCAGTTGTCATATCTACAGGACCCCGGACATCCACGAATGACAGGAAATGTTTTGAAGCACGCATATGGGAGATCAGAAAAAACTCCGGTATGAGGATTATCGGTCCTGACAGCAACGGTATTATTCTGCCTAATACCAGCCTGAAAGCAACGTTTCTCAAGGCGGATCCTGCCCCGGGAAGTACGGCCTTTATCTCCCAGAGCAGCACCATAGGAAATGCCATGTTGTATCGGGGGGTTGCTCATCGCATCGGTTTCAGCATGTTCATTTCTCTCGGCTCTATGGTTGATGTAGATTTTGCCGATATTATTGATTTTCTACAGGAAGACTATTTTACAAAAAGTATTATGCTTTATGTGGAACATATCAGAGATGCAAAGAAATTCTTAAGCGCCTCACGCTGTTTCGCACGAAACAAGCCTATCGTTGTTCTGAAACCGGGCAGATACCCCCAAAGCGCAGAGGCACTCACTGCTCATGCAGGCAAGGAGACCGGAACGGATGCTGTTTATGATGCCGCGTTCAAACGCGTCGGCATAGTCAGAGCTAAGGAAACCGAGGATTTCTTTGATACCGCTGAGGTTCTTGTTTCGAAATCTCTTCCTAGGGGGTCAAGGCTTGCCGTTATTACAAATTCAGGGGGCATAGGTATTATTATTTGCGATACCCTGACAGAACAGAAAGGACGACTCGCCGGATTATCAGAGGTCAGCGTTGAAAGACTTAGCCGGATAATACCCGGTTCATGGAGCGTTAGGAACCCTCTTGACATTCTGGAGGATGCAGATGTGGAAAGATATGTTGAGGTAACCGATATTTGCATGAAAGACGAAGGTGTTGACGGTATAATCGTCGTCTATGCACCGACTTCACATTGTGATCCGTCAGAACTGGCAAAGAGCTTGGCAGGGCTCTCAAAGAAGACAGCAAAACCGCTAATAGCTGTATGGATGGGCGGCCAATATTCGAGTGAAGGCATAGATTATTTCCGGGAGGCCGCAGTGCCTGTTTATGAAACGCCGGAAGACGCCGTCAGGGCATATATGTATATGTATAATTACCATCAGGGCATCGAATTGCTCAACGAGACGCCGGAAGAGGTCCCTCAAAATGAAATGCGATTAACAAACCATCTGAGAGTTATTGTCCGCAATGCGATAAGAGATGGCAAAGAAATTTTTGCCGGAGAAGATGTGGTCGGTTTTCTCGGAAACTATGGCATTCCCGTTCTTAAAGGAACTCTCCATGGTGAAAAAAATGTGGCGCAAGAGAACATAATTGATGAATGGGCGTTGAGATGCATAAGAGATGTTGATTTCGGTGCTGTTATCCTTTTGATATCCATGAGCAGTAAAATGCGGAGCCGAACCGGTTTTGCCGTTGGGTTGCCTCCTCTCAACCGCGTGCTCGCAAGGCGTTTGATGGAAGAGGCAGAATTCCCAATGGAACACAGGTTTGTTGTAAAGCAAATGGAAGAGACTCTTATAAATTTTTCCAATCTCATTGCCGATTTTCCCGAATTTACCGAGATAGAAATAGAATCTGTTGTAATAGCTGATAACAAGATGTACGCAAAGAGTGCGACTATTCAGATAGATAAGGGCTATCAAAAAGGCATCGTTCAATATCCACACCTCGTTATTATGCCCTATCCGTCACGGTATATCATGCCGTGGAAACTCCGTGACGGAAGAGACGTTATATTAAGACCTCTCAGAGCTGAGGACGAACCTCTGATAAAGGAAATGATGTCTTCTTTATCGGAAGAGACGCTACGGGTGAGGTTTTTTGTTGTCATGGAGATTAATCACAGAATGCTCATGCAATTTTGCAACATAGATTACGACAGGGAGATAGCAATTGTTGCCGAATTAAAAGATGGCGACAGCAAGAGGATCATAGGCGGCGGGCGGCTCATAGTCGAGCCGGATTCTGAAAGCGGCCAATTCGCACTTCTCGTTTCTGACGATTTTCAAAGACAGGGGATGGGCGAGAAGTTCCTTGATATTACAATAGGTATTGCACAGGACAAGGGATTGCGGGAGATTTACGGCATTGTACTAACTGAAAATGATAAAATGCTCGAATTAAGCAGGAAAATGGGATTCAAATCATCCAAACTACCTGACGGCATCACCAGAGTATCGCTGGAATTAAAATAATTCAGTGAATAGTCGTTTTTTACCTTTCACGTTTCACCTTTGCTATGAGCTATATACTTGACAAGTTAACTTTTCAAGATATACTTGAAAAACAACGAATTAAAAAAAGGGGTGTATTATGAAAAAGAAACATCATAAGAAAAACAGGGATTTTGATCTTATCACCGGAAAACAGATAAACAAATTCCTGAAGGGCAAAAAAGGATTAATACTCGGTATAGCTAACGACAAAAGCATCGCATACGGATGTGCCAAGGTCGTACATGATCTCGGCGCTGAACTGGCGGTGACTTATCTGAACGAAAAGGCCTATCCTTATGTAGGGCCTCTTGCTGAACAGATGCAATGCCCCATCATCATGCCTTATAACGCTGAAATACCCAGCCAGTTGGAAGCTGTTTTTGAAAAAATATCGCAGACATGGGGAAGGCTTGATTTTGTGCTTCACAGTATTGCTTCAGCTCCAAAAGAAGATTTGCATGCCCGTGTGGTTGATTGTTCAAAAGAGGGTTTTCTGCTGGCCATGGAAGCTTCATGTTACTCATTGATTCAGACAGTCAGACTCTCTGAGCCTCTTATGGAGGAAGGCGGTTCGATACTTACCATGACCTTTTACGGCTCAGAGAAGGTGGTTGCAAATTACAACATCATGGGGCCTGTAAAGGCTGCCCTGGAAAGCACCGTCAGATATATGGCAGCGGAGCTTGGTCCAAAAATGATCCGGGTTAATTCAATTTCACCCGGGCCCATATTAACAAGGGCTGGTTCAGGTATAGGCCACTTTGACGAACTGATGGAGCATGCCGTTTCCATTGCCCCTGAGCATCATCTGGTTACAATTGAGGATGTCGGGGCTTTAGCCGCCTTTCTTGTAAGCGACAGGGCACAAAGCATCACAGGAGGCGTCCACTATATTGATGGTGGATTTCATATTGTAGGGTAATAGATCATAGCAATCAAAAACTGTTCACGGTTCACAGTTCACGGCAATTGAGTATCCAATAAACAGAATCATGAGCCATGAGCTGAATTAGCTTCTCACACCTGAGGGGGCTTTTTCTTCTCCGGCGCAGGTTCCGGGGCAATCGGTATCCGCAGTTCCACTAAAGCACAGAAAACCCGCAGCTCATCAAGAAGTGTCACAAGGTCAGGCCTTGTGTATGTTGCGA
This sequence comes from Pseudomonadota bacterium, assembly GCA_026388315.1. Taxonomy (NCBI): domain Bacteria; kingdom Pseudomonadati; phylum Pseudomonadota; species Pseudomonadota bacterium. The sequence continues at coordinate 22,350 of JAPLKA010000086.1, forward strand.
TGCCCATCTCAATGCGTGACTCTACGGATCGTAAGCTGGCAATCTGCTTCGTCATAGGTAGGGGCTTTGTTTTGCCCGGCTCCGGTTTGGGTTTTTTCCATGCGGTGAGCAATTTCTCAAGTGCGAGATAGGTCACTGGTGCCTTCATGACGGCCTCAAAGATCTTATCACGGTCAGGACAATCGAGGTTCGAGGCGAAGAGATACCCCTGGGAAACAGGGAGGTTTCCTGCCCGGATTGCTACCTGAATCTCAGGAGGATTTTTCAAAAGTGAAACCGTGCGAAACAAGGTAGGATAAGACTTTCCGGAGATTTCAATGATGGTGTTCAATGTGAACACCGCTGCCTCCGATAAAGTGTCGGGTTTCCGGTTGTACTTTATTAGGTCACTCATCACTCCATCCACATCATACCCTGTGTCAGGATGTTTCGCCTGAATATATGCCAATATTCCTTTGGCTTGGTCCATGGGATTCAAGTCTTCACGTTGCAGGTTTTCTGTCAACTGATAGGCCACTATCTGATCCGCCTCGGTGATCGTATCTAAAACCCGTACCGGGATCAATGGAAGCACCAGCCTCAGTGCAGCCAGATAACGGCGTTCTCCGCAGAGAAGCAGGTATTTGCCGTCCTTCGGTGTTACAAGGACAGGCTCCAAGACACCCCGGTCTTTAATGGACTCCATAAGGGCTTTGAAGGAATCACTCTCCGTATCAATCCCTGAACGAATTTGTTCTTCCACAATAATGTCTTCCAGAGGCAGATACAAAAACTCCTGATTCTCAACTGTTTTCTTTGTTGCCATCTTTCTCCCCCTCTTTTTAATTCAGTGGTTCGTACTTCGTCGTTCGTACTTCGTTAAGAGCCTTTCTCGATGTACTATGTACTATGTACTATATACTGTCTTGTAAATCTACCTCGATACTGTTCTTTATTGTAAATAATATTGTAAATCTGTCAAGTTTTTTTAATGCCTATAGATGGAAAACAAGGGTTTGCTGATACGGTTAACTGTTTCTTCACTGTCGGAAAACAAGGGGAATATATAAATTATGATATCTACGACTGGCGAGATGGTAAGAAGGTTGCCGAATATGCCTACGGCAAATTAATTATGAAATGAAACCCGAACGACAGATGTGGTGTATGCCTATAAATCCAGTATAGGCTCTTTTCAGCGAATCTGAGGATTACTGATTGAAATATCTAATTTATCAGGGGGGTGAGTCCTTTATAGAGAGTTATTACATCACTGTTGCTTCGTGTATCAATACGGACAAGTTCTTCATCTCCTGCAAAGTTGATCCTTCAACTGTGTCACTTGTCATGTATCATATTTCGTGTCTCGTATCTCGTGAAGCGTATCTCGTTAAAGATTCTTCTATGAGGCTTTTACATTTCACGAACAGCACTTTACGATTAACAAAAAAACGACCTAAACACATAGGCCGTTTGCAGTGCTTCAAATAAATATTACTTTTTTTCGATATATCTTTATCATTGCCCTTATCAATTCAGTGTCATCCAGACCTGCTCGCTGAAGGGAAAAGAGGAGTTCTGCTCCTTTTATGGCAATCTTAACAATTTCCTCAAACTCGCCATTACGTCCGGCATTATAATACTCTTGCCTAAACCGCACTATTTTTGATAAAGACCGACTAAATCTCTGATTCTCCTTTTTTCTTTCTTCCTGGCAGCTTTCGCAAAAACAATCACCGTGTCTTTGAGCCATCCCTAACAGCTTGGTGATTCTGCCATAAGGGAATTCTTCTTTTGTTGTCAAAACCCTTAAAGCTTTTACGATATTAACAAAATCCAATGCCTTTTTCCCGTCTGCTTTTATTTCTGGAACGATTTGTTCTGGCTCTACCATGACTTCACCTCTTGTTTTTTGAATGATTACCCTTTCTGCTCATTGACGTCTTCATGCCGAACTGATTAAGGATCTTTCCATATTCATGGGAGCAGTACTGGCTTCCCCGGTCTGAGTGATGGATGAGGCCCGGTTCCGGCCTTTTGGCCGATACTGCCCTGAACAGGGACTGCATGATAAGGTCTTTTGTTATCTTTTAAATTTTTCTCTCTGTCTTTTTAGCTTATATTCTCCTGTATAAAGACTCTATTATTGCAGAATAGCCTGACATAAAGGAGAGGAGGCATCCCTTACGTTTCCCAGCACGAGAAGAGTCTTTTTGGAATGTCCCTCCAGAAACACTCTTAATTGATACTATACTCTGCCGTTGATGTAAAGGAGCTTTACCGCATCGGACTACCCATGGGCGAGACCCACTCGATGCCCTTCATGCGGAGGGCGAATATGGGGTCACGGTTCTTTGCCCCGGTACTTGGGTGTTGGGGAGCAATGGAGCAGAAAGTGCAATTAAGAGTGTAAAGGGTAGAGTCTGACGGCTCTACCCTCTTTTGTTTCTCGTATCTTCGCAATTACGAATTGAAAGCAAGTACACTTAACTGTTTGATCAAAAGTATTGATAACAGGAAGGCTTTATGAGGCGATAGATCAAGCTGTTGTATTAAGAAATCTGTAAGTGCAATTGCTTCCCGAGTGCTGCTGCAAAACGCTCCAGGGTTGACAGCTTGATATCTTCCGCATGGTTCTCGATTCTTGAAATTGCGGTTTTCCTGGTATTGAGCTTGAGAGCGAGTTCCTCCTGCGTTAGGCCTGCTGACTCACGGGCATGACGAAGCATTACGCCTATTTTGAACTGTTCATAGCCTCCTTCGTAACCTTCGGCAAATTCTTTATCTCTCTTTTTTCTCTGATTAATATATTGTTTCAAATCACTCATGGTTTCATCCTCCTCTTTAGGAAATCTTTCCTGTAGCCCTGTGCCTTTTCTATCTCCTGTTTTGGTGTTTTCTGACTTTTCTTTACCAGCCCATGCGTCAGGACAACTACAGAGTTGCCTATAAAGAAACAGAATATACGATATGTGTTTGAACCGGATTGAATCCTGCACTCCCATATCTCTTCTGTGCCGACAAGTTTTTTGAAATATGAAGAAGGGACAATAACCAAGTCCTCCAACAGATTCAAAACCCATGTTACTTTCTGTGCAGCTTTTACCGGTAATGAATCAAGAAACTCCTTTATCGGGCAGTTTCCACTAACCGTCGTATAGAACGTAACAAATCTTCTCACTGAATAATGTTAACCTGGATGTTAACCTTTGTCAAGTAAGTTTTTCATATACAATGCAACGTCGATGGTGATTTTATGAGAATTACCGGTTGAAAGAAACAGTACGGTACTTAGGTTGCGAGTACAAGATTACAGTCAGCTATATTTAATTTCTCCTTCAACAAAACATGTCTTGCGGCTCAGCATTGCAAACATGACGCGAATGAGCTTATGAGCTGTGGCATGGACCGCCTTTTTATAGGGCAACCCCTCTTTCCTCCTTTTATAGCAATAGGTTCTGAAGAGGTCGTTGTTGATGATAACTTTGGTCGCCATAAGCCAGATCATCCTTCTTAAGTGTCGATTCCCTCGCTTACTTATCCTGCTTTTTCCCACATATTCGCCTGTTTGATAGGTTGAAGGGTCAAGCCCGGATGCAGCGATCAGTTTCTTGTCGTTTTGATAAATCTCTACTGCCCCTCCCATCTCAATAAGGAAGTTTACTGCGGTGTTTTCTCCTATTCCCTTCATAGAGCAGAGTATCTCCATGTCCTGCTTCATCCTTTCACTTAAGGGGCTCATGAGCACCTTTGTGGTCTCTTTCACCTTTTACCTTTTACTATTTTGAGAGCATTATGCGGGCATCCGTAACAACGCATTTTGAGGCATTACAGATAACCGGGTTTAAATCAATCGAATCTACCTCTTCGCCAAACTCCATGACCATATCTGAAAAGGCAAGCAGCATCTTTTTCAGCGCCTCAATATTGATCGGCTCAGAACCCCTGTATCCTTCGAGGAGCGGGCGGGCTTTGATAGATTTCAGCATTGAATCAACATCCTTCTCAAAAATCGGCGCCATTCTCAGGGCCACATCTTTATATATCTCAACCGCTGTTCCGCCTACGCCAAGGAGAACAACAGGGCCAAATTGCTGATCCAGTTTCATTCCCACAATAAGCTCAATACCACGAACCATTTCTTCAACGATGATCCCGGAAAAACCCTTGATTTTGCCCATTTCTGTGTAGACCTCAGCAAGTTTTTCATCGCCGGAAACACCGACAGCAACCCCTCCAACATCGGATTTGTGGACAACTTCAGGGGAAACAACCTTGACAACAACGGGGTATCCTATTTGATTCGCAAATCTGATTGCCCCCTGCGCATCCCTGGCCCAGAAGAATTCCGTAGTTTTTACACCTGAAAGACGAAGGATTTCCTTTGCCTGGGGTTCCATAGCCCAACCCCTTTCTTTACATCCAGACAATATTTCACTGATTTCTTTACTCAGCATGCCCTGTACCTCCTTATAGATTCCGCCATATGCACGGCATCCTCAACAGAATGCGCAACAGGAATGTTGTTGAGTGTAAACCCTTCAACAAGCATTGAATATTTTTCTATATGGGGCACATAAGCAATCAAAGGCTTGCCCTCCTGTTCATGGACAAGACTCAATCTTGCCCCAAGGTCCATTGTTATGCCAGGTTGATAAGGAAGGAGCAAAAGCATGATACAGTCTACAGCATCTGTTCGGCTGAGAAATCTTGCCGCAGCAATGAAATCATCGTCCGTAGAGCTGCCTGTAAGGTCAACAGGGTTGGCAAAAGAGGCAATATTTTGAATCGCAGACGACAAAACATTACGAAGTCCATCCTTCATTTCTTTAGTAAAGACGGGCACCTGAAGGCCGTGAGCAAAGCAGGCATCTGTTGCCAGTGCGCCGTGTCCTCCGCTACTTGTAATGATACCCATCCTGCCCTCGATCGGTTTTTTATAACAACTAAGCGCTTCGGCAAATGTGACAAGTTCATATTCATCCGTAGCTTCAACTATCCCATACTGCGCCATAACAGCAGAAAACACTTCATAATTGCCGGCCATGGAAGCGGTATGGCTCTTTACAGCGGTGGTTCCACCGGGGGTTTTACCGGATTTGAGTACAATCACAGGTTTTCCGCACTCTGAAGCGGCAAGGACAAATTTTCGCCCTTCATTCTTGTCAAACCCCTCCAGATAAAAGGTGATGACGTCTGTTTTAGGGTCGTCTCTGAAGTACCGGAGTAAATCAACCTCCCTTATCAAGGCCTTGTTTCCTATGCTGACCGCCAATGAAAGACCAACCCCTTCTGAAGCACATTTGAGCATGTGATCAACAAGCATACCGCCGCTCTGGCTTACCATGGCTACCTTTCCCCGATCAGGTCGCACTATCCTCTCGCTTGGTATAAAAAAGGTATCCATCAAAGGGGGTGAATAGATACCAAGACAATTTGGCCCTATAAAGGGGAAATCCGCCTCTTTTGCTATCGACACAAGCCTGTTCTGCAAATCCATAAGACCTGTTTCTGCAAATCCACCCGAAATGATAACTGCACCCCCCACCTCTGCCTCGATACACTCAGCGATGACTGAAGGGACAATTTCCGCCTTTGTAACGATAACTGCCAGATCAATCTTTTCGGGAATATCCCGGATTTTAGCATAAACATCCTCACCATTGATACTACCGCCCTTGCCGTTCACCGCATAGGCCGATACCTTATAGCGAAGATGGTTTTTATTGTAAATTACATTGGCCGGGTGAGAATCATTGCTTTGAGAAACACCAATGACCGCCATTGTCTGTGGTTTGAATAACCGGTTAAGATTCATCTAACCCCCTTTTCTTTTGTTTATATAAGGAAATTGTAACCCCATGTACAAAAAAAGTAAATGAGTGTTTTTTGCAGTGAGTTTTTTGCAGTGAGTAATGTTCAAAATTCCTGAAAGGTGATATAATAAATAAAAGTTCGGGGTTGATACAACAACACATCAATAAAGGGGGCATCAGGATGGTAAATAAGAACCAATCTAACAAAACAAAAAAGGGTGAATGTTCTGTTCGAGAAATCAACTTTGAAGAAGGACTTGATGAGCAATTGATATTTCTGAACTTTGGTGCTCGCCTACTCACCGCATTTACCGATAGAAAACTTCTTATAAACATAGCCCTCGAAACAATAGCTGATTTCAGTAAAAGTAAACGGGTAGCGGTTTTGATATTAGATAAAGACAGTGAAAAATTAAGCGTTGAAGGACTCCTTGTTAATAATAAACCTTACCAAAAAAACAAAGTAATCTCATTAGAGGACCCATTCCTCAAACATGTTCTCTCTTCAAAAATACCCAGATTTTATTCACTCAGGATGAACGGAAAGGTTCCCGTTCCCTCTGATTCAAGGGAAACAACAAATAAAAAATGTTTATGTCTGCCCCTTGTGGATTCATCTTTTGAGGTCATTGGGCTGGTAGTTATTGAAAGCCCGAAGAAAGATAATTTGAGTTTCCAGGATTTGCAACAGTTATTCATTTTGTCGACGCTGTTTTCCATCTCGCTTCAGAATTCATTACTTTTTTCGCAGATCCTCTATGATGGACTCACAGGTCTTTTTGTTCGTAAATACTATGATATCAGGATTAATGAAGAGCTATTGAAGCTCAAAAGGCACCCCGGATCAATAGCAATTATCCTCATCGATATCGACCACTTCAAAACCATCAATGATTCGTATGGCCATCAGGTTGGAGACAGGGTGTTAGTTGAATTTTCCAATATTTTGAAAGAAAACGTACGTAAAGGGACGAGTATGGTAAGCAGATATGATGGTGAAAAATTTATTATTCTCATGTCTGACACACCGCTTAACGGGGCATTAATAGTGGCTGACAGAATCCGTTCTCTTTGCAGCGGTTATAACTTTGCTGACGCTCATAATTTGCAGGTCACTGTCAGCGCGGGAATAGCATCAACAGATAATGAAGGATTGATTGCCGCTGAAGAATTGTTCAGGCGTGCAGATGCAATGCTTTACAAAGCAAAACAATCCGGTAGAAACCAGACGATGGTATGGGTTGGTTCCGACTCATAATTAATCAGTTTCAACCATCATATTGCCACACACATATCGCATTAAATGGAGCAATGTAAAAAAATAATGGAAACAAAGAAAAACAGTTCGATATGGAGCCCACTGTCGGATCGATCTTTCAGACTGCTCTGGATAACGAATGTTGTTTCTCTTGTTGGCACATGGATGCATGAAGTCGGGGCTTCATGGCTCATGACCTCTCTTACCCTGTCCCCTTTTGTGGTAGCCATGGTGCAGACGGCAACCACCCTGCCCTTTTTCCTGCTTTCCCTTCCAGCAGGAGCTCTGGCAGACACAATTGACCGCCGGCGTTTGCTCATATTCACCCAGATACTTATGTCAGCAGCTGCCTTAGGACTGGGTCTTGTCACCGTCTTCGGAAAAGCATCACCGCTGACCCTCCTTGTCTTTACATTCTTTCTCAGCATCGGTGCGGCAATAAATACCCCGGCCTGGCAGGCAATTATCCCTGAACTCGTGCCCCGGAAAGACCTCGCTTCAGCGATAACGCTTGGCTCTGTCTCTTTTAATATTGCCCGTGTTGCAGGCCCTGCCCTTGCCGGGCTCATCGTTGCCGCACTTGGACCAGGCATTACATTCCTTTTGAATGCCCTTTCTTTCTCCGGTGTTGTGACAGTACTCATTCGCTGGAAGCGTGAACCAACGATGCGTACACTACCCGAAGAACGACTGATGGGTGCGATACGTTCAGGGATCCGTTATGTAAGAAATGCACCTCATGTCTGGGCAGTACTTATTCACATGGGAATTTTTTCGTTTTTTGCCAGCTCCCTCTGGGCTTTTCTTCCTATTGTCGCAAGGTCTCATCTGGGGTTAAGCTCCGCCGGATTCGGTATGCTCCTCGGATTCTTTGGCATCGGTGGTCTTGTTGGTGCAGCTATTCTGCCAAAGGTTCAACACAAAACTTCGATGAATTTCCTTGTAGTCCTCTCAACTATTTTTTTCGCACTTGTAATATTTGCCCTCGCAGTTTTAAAGGATTTTAAGCTTCTCTCAATTGCCATGGTCATCGGGGGCATATCCTGGCTCACCGTTCTGTCCATCTTTAATACCTCCGTCCAGTCAGTCATACCTTCATGGGTCAGAGGGCGTGTAATTTCCGTATTTATACTCGTATTTTTCGGTGGTATGGCAGGCGGGAGCGTGCTCTGGGGGGCAATAGCCACAAAAACAAGCATATCTGCTACCCTTGTTGGAACATCCCTCTGCATCGTAACGGGGACATTTCTTACATGGCGCTACAAACTCTCGAGCGGCGAGGGGCTTGACCTTACCCCATCCCAGAATTGGCCTGTGCTTGCCATGGAAAAAAGGCCCGACATGGAAGAAGGGCCTGTATTGGTCGTTGTTGAATATCATATTGATCCAGCGCAATCAGAGGCATTTATGGACGCCATGGGTCCAATGAAGACAATTCGTATGAAAGACGGTGCAATCAGGTGGAATCTCTTTCGTGACGTAACGACTGCGGGACATTACATCGAATCGTTTATAGTGGAATCATGGGTAGAACACTTACGACAACATGAACGGTTTACTGTATCTGACCGGGAAATCCAGAAACATGTCCGCTCATTTCAGTCAGGCGGCAAACCCGTGACAGTTCAACACTTTATCGCCGAACCTGTACGCAGGAAGAAGTAAATCAAGACTATTTGCCCACAACTTTATTTAATTCTTTTATGCAATGAATCCTTAAATCGTCACACTAAACGTCGTTGTATTTTCATAGACTTTACAAGCAGCTTGCGTCTGTTTAAATTTCTTTATAAAAAAGTCTCTACCGTTTTCGAGGGTATCGTTTCTTAGATTTAATTGTTCGATAATTTGCAGGCTCAAATCGAATGTTCTCAAATCAAAATAAACATTGTTTCTGTCTATCGCGAGACCGTTTTGAAGTCTTTCGTCAGGGAGGTTTTTTTGTAAAAGATAAAGGCTATCGTTTTTGGAGCAAAACTGCTTTATTGCATCCTTAATGAGGATGCTTTCTTTTCGGTATGATTGAATAGCTACGTTCATAAAATACACCTATTTTATGTACGAGCATTGAGCTATATAATTTTATTTTAAAAAATATTTTTTTGCAATAAAATTCGGAATAAAATTTATTTTACGTGACTTTTCTTTCGTAGTTTTTACCTCAATAATTTAATTTAATGATATATAAGAACATAATATATTATAATGATACGGAAGAAAATGAATAGATTCCCACGGGGCAAGCCCGTGTAATAGAAGTTATAACTGATGTACCGATTAAAAATGGTGAGACTTGTCTCAGAATAAGATAAACATCCTGTTGGATTTATACCGGAAAAAATAACGGCAACATAATATCTTTTTAAAAAAAGGGATTTTGGCATCGTATGTTCAACAGTGCACAATTGATTGAACCCGTGAACATGATTGTTCTTACCGGAGGACCATGTTCAGGCAAAAGTTCTTCACTCGCATATCTTACAGAAAAATTATCTGACCACGGCTTTATGGTCTTCGTCATACCGGAAACGGCCACCCTGATAACAAATAACGGCATTGATCGACGCAAGATGGATAAACAAAAACAGGTGGTCATGTTTGAAGAGACTATTTTCGACATGCAGCTCGCCTTTGAGGAAACCTATAAAAAGGCAGTCACAAGGATCTTCCCTGAGAGGAAAAAGGTAATTCTCCTCGACAGGGGCATTATGGATGTAAAGGCATTTATAGCTCATGATGATTTCAGGGCCATCCTTAAAAGAAAAGGATTGAATGAAGTGAGCCTTCGCGACAGGTATAACGGAGTTATCCATCTTGTTACTGCAGCCGAAGGGGCCATAGAATTTTATACTGGAGACAACAATACTGCACGGCTTGAAACTCCTGAGGAAGCGCTTCGCTTTGATCACGGAATACGGGAAAGCTGGCTTGGTCATCCACATTTTAAAATAATCGATAACAGGACCGATTTTGAAGGCAAGATCAAAAGGACTTTTGCAGCAATTTCACAATTTCTCAACATCCCTGTGCCGCTTGAGAGAAAGGAAAAATTTTTAATTAAAAACATTGATTGCAGAAAACTCCCCGTCCATCAGACAATACAGGTTGACGAAATCTATCTTCGCTCAAAAAACCGGAACGAAGAAGTCAGGATCAGGAAAAGAGGGCAGGACGGCGCATATCTTTATTTCCTTACCAGAAAAAAAGCTATCAAAAACCAGGATAACTATATTGAAGAAGAAGAGCTCATAACGGAACAGGAATTCCATACCCTGAAAAATCTGATTGACCCGAAAACGGTAACGATAGAGAAGGAACATATCTGTTTTTTATGGAATAATCAGTATTTTGAACTGGACATACATAAAGGGGCAAATGAAGGCCTTGCAATACTTGAAGTTGAACAGTTTGAGGCATACGACGCAAAAGAAACGATACACATACCCCCATTTATCTCCATTGAGAAAAAAATTACCGGTGATTTGCAGTACAGTACAAGGAACATGGCGGCAAAACATCGAAAGTTTCAGGTTTGAGAGGGAACTGTAGAAAAAAATTGAGGAGGCAAACAATGGGCAGCTGGAGTCCCAAACAAAAGGTTGCAATTTTATTGGTATTCCTTGGAGCATTAGCCATCCTGACAACGGCATACACAGTTTCCCAGGCGCAACCTGCGCGGCAGGATGCTCTTCAGTCACAGAAGACAGCTGTAATCTCGGGTGCCGGAAGTCTTGCAGATATCCATAAGGCTAAAACCGTTGATTGTGCGGCCTGCCATGGCAAAACCATGGAGGTAGACGATAACGAAACTGCCGCCAATGCCCAGTGCATAGGGTGTCATGGCCCTCTCGCTGAAATTACCAAAAAGGGTCAGGGCCATATTAATCCTCATAAGGCCCATATCGGACAAGTAAGTTGCACCGTATGTCATCACGGGCATACAGCTTCGCGGTCTTACTGCCTGGGCTGCCACGCCTTTAACATGCCAATCCCCGGAAGTGGCGGGCCTGTGCCCGCGAAAAAGGATCTGGTGAAAACAGACCGGAAAATGGACTCTACTGACATCTTAATCGTCGGCGCAGGCGCTGCCGGTTTCACTGCAGCAATCACCGCCCACGACGCTGGTACGAAGGTTATCATCCTCGAGAAACAGCCAATCACTGGCGGCAACAGTATGCTTGCGGCGGGCGGTATGAACGCTGCCAACACCCGGATGCAGGCGATAAAAGGCATCAAAGACAGTCCTGAGCTCATGTTCAAAGATACAATGACCGGCGGCAAAAACGTCAACGACCCTGCGTTGGTGAAGATACTTGCAGATAAGTCATCCGAGTCGGTTGACTGGTTGACGTCTATCGGCGCCGATGTGAGTGATGTTGGTCGGCTGGCCGGGGCGAGTGTGAACAGGGCTCACCGTCCCACAGGCGGTGCAGCAGTGGGCGCTCACCTTATCGATGTGCTTCGTAAGAATGTCACTGACCGTAAGATCGATGTACGGGTAAACAGTACGGTTGTACAGGTCCTGCGGAATAAGGACGGACGCGTTACGGGCGTACAGGTAAAGGGCAAACACCGTGGCCTGTATGTTATCGAGGCCAAAGCGGTTATTATCGCCTCAGGCGGTTTTTCCACCAATGCTGCTATGGTCGAATCTTATCGGCCGGAATATAAAGGCATGACGACCTCGAATCAGCCGGGTGCCACCGGTGACGGTATGAGGTTTGGTGAAACAGCCAGTGGAAAGCTTATAGATATGAAGGAAATACAGATACATCCCACCGTTGCGGCAGGAAGCAGAATACTCATCACCGAGGCAGTGCGCGGTAATGGAGCAATCCTCGTGAACAAAGAAGGCAAACGGTTTGTTAATGAGCTGACGACCCGCGATGCTGCATCGGCGGCCATGCTCCAACAGCAGGGCAAGATGGCTTACCTGATCATTGACGAAGGTATCCGGAAAAGTCTCAGGCAGATCGAAGGCTACTTCTATCTCGAACTCGTAAAGGGAGGCGCCACACTCAAAGAGCTTGCCGCAGCTATTGGTGTTCCTGCAGATGCCCTCGAGGCAACAGTTGCAAAGTACAACACGGCTTTTGAAACGAAGAACGATGCTGAATTCAAGCGGTCAGACATGCCCCGCCCCATCAAGACTCCGAAGTTTTACGCTATTGGGGTGCAACCGGGCATTCATTACACAATGGGTGGGCTCAAAATCGATAACCAGACCCGGGTAATTGATAAAGACGGCAAACCCATTTCGGGTCTCTACGCAGCCGGTGAAGTCACAGGTGGCATTCATGGGGCAAATCGTCTTGGCGGCAACTCCATCTCAGAGACGATTACTTTCGGACGGATAGCCGGTGCAAGTGCAGGAAAGGCTGTGCTGAACAAGTAGCCAGGAAGCCAGGAGGAGCCCTTCATCCGCCTCCTGGCTGACGCTAATCAAGGGCTCCATTTTGCTGCCATCTTTTCCGTCTTCACGATTGTAAAGATGATCTTAAGCCCCTGGAAGGAGCGGAGAGCGTGGAACGTAGAGTGATTTTGGTTGGGTTTTTTCAACTCAAAACTCAACACTGCTTATAAAACTTGGCTTGGTCCGACCCCAATCACTAAGCGCTTATGCAATTTAGGGTTGATTATACCCTCGTTATTAACATATTATATTCAAAAGGAGAGCAAATTGACACTACGAGAGGTGCAGGAGATACTTGAAGCAGAAGTTTTTTTTGGGCACGATCAGTTGGGCATGGAGGTAAAGACTGCATTTGGCGCTGATTTGATGAGTGACGTTCTGGCTTTTGCAAAAGCGGGAAGTCTTTTGCTGACTGGCCTGACGAATCCTCAGATTGTCCGTACATCTGATGTTCTCGATATTGCAGCCATTATCATAGTTCGTGGAAAGCGTCCTTTACCCGAAACTATCCGGCTTGCAGAAGAACTGAATATCCCAATCCTGGGAACAAAATATATCCTCTTTGAAACCGTTGGCAGGTTATACACGAAAGGAATTGTCGGTTGTATAGAAAAGGTCAGCGACAAACGTGATTTCTCATGAAACCGTAGTCTATGAGAACTCATTTTCCTTAGAAGGGAGGACCTTTAAAAACGCCGGATACGTCTCCAGGCAGGTCAAAACCTTGCTGCAGAGAATGAAGCTTTCCAAAGAAGTAGTCAGGCGGGCTGCCATAGTCACTTATGAGGCTGAAATCAATATCTGCTCTTATGCACAGCGTGGCAAGATTATTCTGCAAGTAACGCCCAAACAGATAATCATCGAAGCAATTGACGAAGGCCAGGGTATAGCAGATATCAAATTAGCCATGAAGGAAGGCTATTCCACAGCTACAGAAAAGATTCGGCACATGGGCTTTGGGGCCGGTATGGGGCTATCCAATATAAAAAACTTTTCTGATTTTTTTCACATCACCTCAGAGGTCGGTAAGGGCACCCATCTGAAAATGATCATACGTATCTAAGGAGTCAGTCCCAGCCGAAAGTTTGCTTTTTCCATCGAGTGTGATATGGTAAATAGTATGAAACCACGAATCATTCCCCGGAAGGAACACTGTATATCACGAAAGCAGGTGAGCCCGAATGCCGTGCGCACGCTCTACCGACTCCATAGAAACGGCTTTATCGCCTACCTGGTAGGGGGATGTGTCCGCGA
>JAPLKA010000087.1 GCA_026388315.1 Pseudomonadota bacterium
CCATAAGTAAAAAGAACAGGTAAAAAAAGCCCTTTTTTTCGGTATAGTAAAACCAGAAGAAAGATAAAAGGCTGCCGGCGACAAAGACCGAAAAGATCATGTCAACCTGAAGGTACCTTGCCTGCCAGTAATACAGAGGTGCACTCAAGAGGATGAGTGAGGAAAACATGGCGTTTTTGCTATCAAAGAACTTCCATGTGGTGAGAAGAAAAAATATCACTCCGGCGATGGCAAAGACGGCAGTAGAGAATCGCATGGAAACTTCATCTTTTGTAAAGGATAAGATGTTTTTAGATGCATAGGTGATATAGTAGAATAATGGTGGTTTCTCGCCGTAGGGCGTTCCATTGAGATGGGGTACGGTAAAGTCGTCTTTCAGCTCTGTTACGATTTCTGCGAAGTCGCCCTCATCGGGTGCCCAGAAGTCTCTTACCCCAAGATTACAAAGAAACAAAGAGACACACAATATGCATATAACAGGTAGTAATATTTTCATTTAACAATCTGATTTTGCTACATGGTTTTTAATAATCTGTTCAAGCCTTGTAAAGGCATCTTTTATGCTTCCGGTGTTGAGAATATATTCATCGGCTAATGCTACAGGTGTGGCAGTACCATATGCAATTTCCCGCATATCGCGTTCTTCAAAGGCATCGGGAGAATCATCCGGCCTTCCTCTTGAGGTTATCCGGTTTAATCTCAAAGACTTTGGTGCAAGGAAAGCAACCACAATACACGTTGCCTTTCTGCGGATCAATTCAATTTCAGGCCACGATCGCATCCCTTCAAGAAAAACAAGGGGGTTCTTTGTGTCAACGGCCAACAACAAAGCCTTTCTTGTAACGCCCATGCCGTCAATACCTCTTAATTCTGTGGAAACCCCTGCCGTATTTTCTGCATTTGGTTCAAGACCCCGTTTTTTGACCTCTCCCCTCACTACATCTCCCGTCGCATAGTAGGGGATGTTTTTTGAATCAGCATATATGCGTGCGATATTTTTGCCGGAAGCAGGCATTCCAACGATAACGAAGATTGTCATTGTTCCCCCTTTTACCAGCTATCAGATGCATTAAAAAAAAGAAGGGTAGACTATAAGCCGGGTCTTGTTTCCCGCCTGTGGCGGGATGGCAATCATTTCTCTCGGATTCAGGTTATCCTGAACCTCATGCGGCCTACCCGAGTTAAAGGATGGGCAATCCTCGCTGCCGGTTATGACAGCCCCCTTTTTGGCCTTGCATCGGATGGGGTTTGCCAAGCTGCTTAGTCGCCTAAGCACTGGTGAGCTCTTGCCTCGCCTTTTCACCCTTACCTTGCCGGGGCTGAAGCCCCGGAGTTTATAGTTTCAAAAAACCCATAACTCTCGCCGAAGGCGAGCAGGGCGGTGTCTTTTCTGTGGCACTTTCCTTAGGGTTTTCCCCAGTCCCCGTTAGGGACCATCCTGCCCTTCGATGCCCGGACTTTCCTCCCCGTTGAACGGGGCGATTACCCGTCTACCCTTTTTTATTTACTCCATTTTTTGCAAGTTTATCAGCTAATCTATTTTCTGTTCTCGGTATATATTGTATGTCAAAATTATTGAAATGTTTAATAATGGTTTTTGCCTTTTTAACATATTTGCTTAATTGGTGATTTTTTACTTTATACTTCCCCTGTATCTGATACGCCACGAGTTGAGAGTCTGTATAAATGAACAGGTCATGGACAGATGCTTCTTCTGCTTTTTGTAATGCAACGATGAGGGCTGAATACTCGGCCATATTATTTGTCATATGTCCAAGGTAAATGCTTTCATTGAGTATTTCATTTCCCTTTTCATCAAATGCAATAATACCTGCCCCGGCCTCCCCTGGATTACCGGAAGATGCCCCATCAATGTATATATGCCATGCCATTATTGTTCTTCAAATTCTTCTTGAAAATAGAATATCCTGTTGCAGCTCGGACAGAGTATAAGTTGTCTGTTTTTTGTGGCCTCGATAAAAAGCTGCGGAGGAATGTTCATAAAACAGCCAAGACAGACACCGTTTTTAAGATTTACAACAGCAGTTCCTGCTCTCTTTTCGATAAGGGTTCTGTAAGTAGCTTTCAAATTCTTGCTTACAATACTCAGTAAATTGTCCCTTTCTTCTTTGAGTTTCCTCACATCTTTGTCTATGGTCTCAACCTCTTTTAACAATTTGTTCTTTTTCTGCTCAAACTCTTTTTCACTCTTTTTTAATTGTGCAGATAAATGTTCAAAATCTTTTTTGAGTTCTTCAACCTTTTCCATCAAAATCAATATATCTTCTTCTGTTTTGTCATTTGTCGCTTTTGCCGTTTCAATTTCTTTAAGTAAGGCTTGGTACTCTTTGTTCGTCTTAACCTCATAAAGCTTGGATTCATGCTTTTTTATCTTCTCTTTATCAATATCGAGCTCTTTTTCTTTTTTTCGTCTTTCCTTTTCCAGTTCATCTATAATTTCTTTTTCTTTTAATATTTTGCTTTTCAGTTCCTCGATTTCTTGATCCATTGCTTCAATCATCATTGGAGCTGAAACCAACTTTTTTTCCTTTTCAATTATCTGTGTATCTAACTGTTGTGCTTCATGGATAGTTTTTAATTCGTGCTCCAATTCAGTCCCTCCAAAAATTTAAAGGGGGGTGAACCATTTGGAACACCCCCCTCAATAAATGTTATTTCATTTTTTAATATATTCATATAAAAAATATCTTTTTGGGCCCACCTGGGCTCGAACCAGGGGCCTACCGGTTATGAGCCGGTGGCTCTTCCAACTGAGCTATGGGCCCATTTTTTATAGAATAACCGATACCGTTATTCTTTGTCAAGGGCATGGAAGATTAGTGTATAAAAATTAAATATTTTCCTTTGAATTTTCGTTAATTATCTATAAAATGTTTTCAGCAAATATCCTCGAAAAAAATCTTTAAGGAGGGGCATTGTATGGAAGCTTCAAAAGTAACCAAGGAAGAACTCATTGAGAAGGCAAAAAAACCGGCACAGGATGCAATGAAGATGCATCCCTTCTACAAAGGGAAGATTGAGATTGTGCCAAAATGTGTTATCAGGGACATTAAAGACTTTGCCATATGGTACACGCCCGGGGTTGCAGAGCCGTGTATGGACATTTATAGGGATCCCGAAAAAGTTTTTCAACACACCAATAAAGCCAATATGGTCGGCATTGTTACGGATGGGACAAGGGTGCTTGGCTTAGGCGATATAGGTCCTATGGCAGCGCTTCCTGTCATGGAAGGCAAGGCGCTTCTCTTTAAATATCTTGGCGGAGTGGATGCATTTCCTATTTGCCTTGATACAAAAGACCCCGATGAAATAATCAGAACAGTTAAGATAATATCCCCGACGTTTGGTGGAATAAACCTTGAAGATATCGCGAACCCGAAATGTTTTTACATCCTTGACAGGTTAAGGGCCGAGGCCTCCATCCCCGTCTGGCATGATGACCAGCAGGGAACTGCCGCAGTCACCCTGGCAGGCCTCATTAACGCCTTGAAGGTGGTGAAAAAGAGAATTGAGGATGTGAAGATCACCATGATCGGTATAGGCGCAGCCAATGTATGTATAACGAAGATGATCATAAAGGCAGGAGCGGACCCGAAGAAGTTTCTCGTTGTTGACAGTAAGGGCATACTCAGCAGGAAAAGGGATGATATAAAGCCAACCCATAAAGAAAAACTTGAATTCTGTCAGATAACCAACGCTGAAAACAGGGATGGCGACATGGAAGAAGCGATAAAAGGGCAGGATGTGGTGATTGCCCTTTCAAAACCGGGGCCTGATACGATCAAAAAGGAATGGATAAGTCAAATGGCAGATGATGGTATAGTGTTTGTCTGTGCAAACCCCATACCCGAGATATGGCCATGGGAAGCAAAAGAGGCAGGCGCCAGGGTAGTTGCCACCGGCAGAAGTGATTTCCCGAATCAGGTAAACAACTCTGTAGGATTCCCTGCGATTTTCAGGGGCACCCTCGATGTGATGGCGCGAACCATTACAGATGAGATGTGCATTGCTGCAGCCTACGAACTTGCAAAATGTGCAGAAGATAAAGGATTGCGTGAAGATTATCTTCTCCCTACTATGGATGAATGGGAAATATTCCCGCGGGAGGCTGTTGCCGTCGCAAAGAAGGCAATGGAACAGGGTGTTGCACGTTTGAAATTCACTGAGAAAGAACTTTTTCAGATGGCAGAGACTAAGATAAAAAGGGCCAGGGATGAAGTGGGTCTGCTTATGGATAAGGGCATTATTGAGGCATACGTAGAATAACAATGAAGAGTGAAGAATTGATTTCAATATGGGGTGAATTATGAGAGAAATCCATGTAGATAAAATAGTTTCTGCTATAGAGAAACTATTTATTGATGCAAACTACAACCTCTCCGACAACGTTTTAGATGCATTGAGTAAGGCAGCAGAGAGAGAAGGATCTCCTGTCGGCAAAGAGGTTATCAAAGAGTTGATTGTCAATGCGAATCTTGCCAGGGAAGAGCACATACCTATTTGCCAGGATACCGGGCTTGCAGTAACGTTTATGGAAATTGGTCAGGATGCTCATATTGTTGGCGGGTCACTGGTTGATGCCGTTGCTGAGGGGGTAAGGAGAGGATACAAAGATGGATATTTGAGGAAGTCCTGTTGTGATCCTCTTACAAGGAAAAATACAGGTGATAATACGCCGCCTATTGTTCATACAAAAATTGTTCCGGGGGATAAAATAAAGATTGTAGCTTTACCAAAGGGCGGTGGAAGCGAGAATTATGGGGAAGCAAGAATGCTTGTTCCTTCTCAGGGCAAAGATGGCGTAAAATCATTTGTACTTGATATGGTAAACAAAGGTGGGCCTAATCCGTGTCCGCCAATTATTGTTGGTGTAGGAATAGGGGGCAATTTCGAAACCTCCGCCCTTTTATCAAAAGAAGCCTTAATGGTTCCCCTCGGCAAAAGAAGCAATGATCCTGTTATTGCTGCCATTGAACTGGAACTCCTTGATGAAATAAACAAAACAGGTATTGGCCCGCAAGGTTATGGTGGCACCGTCACCGCACTGGATGTGCATATTAAAATGATGCCATGCCACATAGCTTCGCTCCCTGTAGCTGTGAATATACAGTGTCATGCGCACAGGATTAAGGAAGTAATTATATAGCGTAGAGCGTAGAGATAAACCCTCTGCTATTAGCTATCCGCTAAAAATGAGGTGAAAGAATGGAAATTAAAAAAATTACAACTCCACTGGAAGATAGTGTTATTGAAGGGTTAAAGGCTGGCGAGAAAGTGTTTTTAAGCGGGTATATATATACCGCAAGGGATACTGCTCACAAAAGATTTATCGATGCTTTAGAAAAAGGTGAGAAACTTCCTCTTGATATAAAAGGACAGATTATTTATTATTGTGGGCCATCACCGGCTCCTCCCGGCAAAGTCATAGGAGCATGTGGACCAACAACAAGTTCAAGGATGGATACGTACGCCCCGAGGTTACTTTCCCTGGGTCTGAAAGGTATGATAGGCAAAGGGAAAAGGTCTCAACCGGTAAAAGATGCCATAAAACAGTATAAATCCATATACTTTGGCGCAACCGGCGGAGCAGGCGCTCTTCTTTCAAAAAGCGTGGTATCTTCAGAAATCATAGCTTATGAGGAACTTGGACCTGAGGCAGTAAGAAAACTTGAGGTGAAAGATTTACCGTTATTTGTGATAAATGATATACATGGAAATGATTTGTATGAAGCAGGTATACAACGTTATAAGAAATAGGCCTCCATATTTTATTTTGACATTTTAAGACAAATATTTTAAAAGAAAAAAATCATAAGGGGTCAGGATGGGAGAAATACGCATTGGTGTAGTTGGTGTTGGTAATTGTGCGAGTTCCCTGATACAGGGGCTTAATTACTACTCAAAAAAGAAGGATGAAGTAATTGGCCTCATGCACTATGAGATATGTGGTTACAGACCTGAGGATCTAAAGATTGTAGCCGCCTTTGATATTGATAAGAGAAAAGTCGGAAGCCCCATCGAAGAGGCAATATTCGCAAATCCAAACTGCACAAAGACAATTGAAAAAGACATTCCCAAATCAAATGTATTTGTTTCCATGGGCCACGCCTTAGATGGTATTTCTCCGCATATGAAAGACTATCCTGAAAACAGGACGTTTGTCTTATCTGATAAGAAACCGGAAGATGTGGTTTCGGTGCTCAGGGAAAAAAATGTAGAAATCCTTATCAACTATTTACCGGTTGGCTCTGAGGAAGCGGCTCGCTTTTATGCCCGGTGTTGCCTTGAAAGCGGGGCAAGTCTTGTAAACTGTATCCCTGTTTTTATTGCTTCAGATAAGGACTGGGTTAAGAAATTTGAAGAGAAGAAAATACCTATTGTAGGTGATGATGTTAAATCTCAGATAGGCGCCACGATTGTTCACAGGGCACTTGTAAAATTATTTGATGACAGAGGGGTTAAAATAGACAGGACGTACCAGCTCAATACTGGCGGGAATACTGATTTTTTAAATATGCTCAACAGAGACAGGCTTGTTTCAAAAAAGATTTCCAAGACTGAAGCAGTCCAATCGTCGTTAAGTATACCTATTTCATCAGAGAATATTCATATAGGGCCTTCTGATTATGTCCCCTGGCAGAATGACAATAAGGTATGCTTCATAAGAATCGAAGGCAGGATTTTTGGAGACATACCAATAAACCTGGAACTCAGACTTTCCGTAGAAGATTCGCCAAATAGCGCCGGTTGTATGATAGACGCTATACGATGCTGCAAAGTTGCAAGAGATAGAAAGGTCGGAGGAGTGCTGGAATCCATATCGGCCTATACAATGAAGCACCCCCTTAACCAATTCCCCGATAATGAGGCCAGGGAGATGGTGGAGGCATTCATAAAAGGCGAAAGGGAAAGATAGGCATCGCATGTGATTAGTGCAAAGATAGGCCATGCCCTTGACCCTGTATTCCTTAAAATTTACTCTCTATTCTTTAAAAACAAAGTTATAAACCCCAACGTTTTTACTATAGCGGGAATGGTCTTTGCGATCATCTCATCTTTCTGCATAGCCTTCGGTTTTCTGCTGTTTGGCGCCATCTTCCTCCTTGTTTCAGGGTTTTTCGATCTTATGGACGGAGCTCTGGCAAGAAATACCGGCAACGTCACAATATTCGGAGCTTTTCTTGATTCTGTTCTTGACCGGTATTCAGACCTTTTCATTATGTTTGGTTTGTTTATTTTTTTTGCAATGCAGGGCGATACCCTCTATGCCATTCTGACGTTCTTTGCTTCCATAGGTATTGCAATTATTCCCTATGCCAAGGCAAGGGCTGAGGCATCTTCCATCCAATGCAACACCGGCATACTGGAAAGACCCGAACGGTTAATAATATTGTTTATCGGATTGCTTTTTAATCTTTTACCTTATGTTGTTATAATCCTTGCAGTGTTAACCCACGTAACGGTTATTCAAAGGATTCTCTTTGTAAAGAAAAGTACTGACACGATTAAAGGCGAATTCCAATAGTCAAATAACAAATTCCAAATTGTTTGTGATTTGGAAGATTGGTTATTGGTTATTTGCCCCTTGCCCCTCTTGCCGCGCTGTCATATTAAAAATCTCTTCTTTCAGTAAATCCTTAGCCATTTCTTTTGGAATATTATTTTTTATGACAACGCCTTTTGAAAAGAGCATGGCTTTGTTTGCACCAAAAGCAATTCCAATATCCGCCTCTCTGGCTTCGCCTGGACCATTGACTTCACATCCCATGATGGCAACGTTTAAGTGCCCATCAAAATGGTTAATTTCCTTTTCAAAATTATCAACTATTTCCATTAGATTTGTTTTACATCTTCCGCAGGTCGGGCATGATATAATATTTATTCCTCGTTTTCTGAGCCCCAAGTTTCTCAGTATATGGTAGGCCGCATCAACTTCATAGACAGGATTGCCGGTCAAAGAAACCCGTATGGTGTCGCCGATACCTTCATAGAGAAGTATCCCAATACCGAGAGCGGATTTAATAACACCTGAGAAAATTGGCCCAGCCTCGGTGATTCCGACATGGACGGGATAGTCAGATACTTCTGAAAATTTTTTATTGGCCTCTATCGTCTGAAAGATGTCTGATGCTTTCAATGAAACCTTCAGTTCGGTCCAGCCCGAATCTTCGAACATTTTTGTATAATAAAGTGCGCTTTCAACCATGGCATCTGCGTTTGGTTTCCCATGCTTTTTCAGTATTCTCTTCTCTATGGACCCAACGTTGATACCTATTCGCACAGGGGTTTTTGTTTCTTTTGCACAACGGATGACTTCTTTTACCTTCCTTACGTTATTGATCGTGCCAGGATTTATCCTTATGGCATTAATACCTAATTCCATGGCCTTGAGTGCGATCTTGTGGTTGAAATGGATATCGCCAATCAGCGGCATGTTAATTTCTTTTTTGAAAAACGGGATGATTTTGCATGTATCTTCCTGCGGCAGGGCCATCCTTATCAGCTCACATCCGGCTTTTTTCAACTCTCTTGCCTGGTTCAATGTTTCCTGAATATTATCCGGGTCTGTTTTGAGCATTGATTGAACAACTATAGGGCTGTCTCCCCCGACCGATATTTTACCGATTTGGATTTTTTTTGTCTTTTTTCTTTCCATTTATACAGTCCTGTGTTGATTTTTTTAGACTATTTCATATTCACAATATTTCTGCCGGTGAATCAATTGTATACCTTGCATTTATTGATTGTCAATGTGAGAATGTGTATTGTGAAAAGTTATATGTAATGAATTGGACAAGTACACTCTTGTATTGTAAATTATGGAATATTATCACTGCAAAGGATAAAAATTATAATTTTGAATGAATTATGGAGTATTGAGCGATGAGTGAGCTTGCAAGACTCAGACAGAAGATCAGTGAACTTGAAAAATCTGAGGCAGAGCTGAGGCGTGTAGAAAAGGCCTTGCGGGAAAGCGAGGAGCGGTATAGGTCGCTCATTAAACAATCGTCAGACGGGGTCTACATATTTGATCCTAATTCAGGGAAAATCCTCGAGGCAAATAATCAGTTTTTAAAAATGCTCGGTTATTCTGAAGATGAGATTCTGCACCTCTCGATGTACGAAATTGTTACATTGGACAGGGCAACCATAGACATAAATATCCAGAAGGTATTTCAGAACAGGGAATATTTATCCGGCTTACGCCAGTATGTATCAAAGAATGGTAAACTTATTGATGTGGAGATAAGCTCCACGTTGATCAGTTATGGCGATTCCCACGTTATAATGGTGAATGTTCGAAATGTCACAGAGCGGTTGAAGACGGAAAATGAGCTTAAAAAGCAGGCAGACAGGTTAAGAGAACAGGCTGAATTGCTCGATATTGCGGAGGATGCAATAATTGTGAGTGATATCAGCGGAACAATTATATTCTGGAATCATGGTGCCGTGGAAAGATATGGATGGTCAAAGGATAAAGCCTTTGGTAAAAATATTCATGAACTCCTGAAAACGGAATTTCCTGAACCGTTTGATAATATAAAAAAGGAATTATTTGAAAAGGGACGCTGGGAGGGCGAGCTTACTCATAAAAGCATTGGAGGGAAAAGGATTATCGTTGAAAGCCGTTGGGCTTTAAGAAAAGATGTAAATAATAATCCAGTTGCCATTATGGAGATTAATAATGACATCACAAAATATAAGCAGGCCGAAGAAGCATTACAGAAAGCAAAGGATGGGCTTGAACACAGGGTAGGGGAGCGAACCGCCGAATTGAGAGGGGCCAACGAAAGACTCGTTCTTGAACTAAACAGGCGAAAACTTATTGAAGAAATGCTCCGCAAAGGAGCTGAGCGGTATAAAAACCTGTTTGAAAATTCCCCTATCGGCATCTACCGGACCAATCCGGATGGCCGCATACTTATGGCGAACCCGACCCTTGTGAGGATGCTCGGTTATAATTCATTTAATGAACTGGCATCATCTTCTTCAAAAAAGGCAGATTATGAGCCGACGTATCTGAAAAAGAAGATCAAGAAGAGGCTTGAAAAGGGGGAGCGGGTCAGGGGTTTTGAAGCAAAATGGAAACGTCACGACAATAGCGTTATTTATGTTCGCGAAAACGCAAAGGCGATCCGGGCAGCCGATGGAGCAGTCCTGTATTACGAAGGGACTGTTGAAGATATAAGCGAGCAGAAAAAAGCTGAAGAGAAAATAGATTCCTATCAAAAACAACTGCGGTCTTTAGCCTCTGACCTGTCTCTGGCCGAAGAGCGAGAAAGACGTCGC
Source organism: Pseudomonadota bacterium (assembly GCA_026388315.1). Taxonomy (NCBI): domain Bacteria; kingdom Pseudomonadati; phylum Pseudomonadota; species Pseudomonadota bacterium. Next base: position 10,312 of record JAPLKA010000087.1, read on the forward strand.
ATAGCAACAATACTTCATGACCATATCGGTCAGATCCTCGCTATTTCAAAGATAAAACTCGGCGCACTGCTCGAACTGGCAAAAACAAGTACTTTTATAGATAATTTAAAAGAGGTTCGTGAACACATAGAGCAGGCAATCCGTTACACAAGGTCACTAACTTTTGAGCTCAGCCCGCCGATCCTCTATGAATTGGGGCTTGAAGCTGCGCTGGAGTGGCTTACGGAGCAGGTCCATGAGCAGCACGCCATCATGTATGAGTTTGAAAACGATAACCATCCAAAACCGGTAAGCGATGAAATCCGTGTTTTTCTCTTTACCGCCGTCCGTGAGCTGCTTGTGAATGTAGCAAAACATGCGGGCGCACAAAAAGTTAAGGTAACAGTGAGAAGAATAGGCGATACTATTTCAATCCATGTTGCCGATGATGGGATTGGTTTCAGTGTCTCCAGGATGAATTCCTATCTGGATAAAAATAAAGGGTTTGGACTTTTCAGTATTCGGGAGAGACTGAGTCATTTAGGGGGACAAATGGATATCCGGTCACAGAGAGGACGCTCAGCCAGGATTTGCCTTGTAGCGCCTCTCGCACCTGAAATAAAAAAAAGGGGAATATAATATGAGTACAAGAATTCTTTTAGCGGATGACCATAAAATCATAAGGGAAGGTCTCCGGGCTTTGTTGGAAAAGGAGCCGGACATGGAGGTTGTAGGTGAAGCTCAAGACGGTTTGACAACCATAAAATTAGCAAAAAAGCTGCTGCCAAATATTATTATTATGGATATAGGGATGCCCGATATGAACGGTATTGATGCAACGCGACAGATATTTTCAGAGACACAGGGGATAAAGGTGATAGCCCTTTCCATGCACTCTGACAGAAGGTTTGTCCTTCAGATGTTAAAGGCAGGCGCTTCCGGATACCTTTTAAAAGACAGCGCCTTTGAGGAGCTGGCATTGGCCATAAAAACTGTCATGGCTGGGCAACCCTATTTGAGCCCCAAAATAACGGATGTGGTTATCAAAGAGTATATTGTCTCTCTTCCAAAGAATGAAGAATCAGTTTTTACAAAAATCACTGTAAGGGAAAGGGAGGTGCTCCAACTCCTTGCAGAGGGAAAGGCAACAAAGCAGATAGCCGCATTTTTGAATGTGAGCGTTAAAACCATAGAAACCCATCGCCAGCAGATCATGGAGAAACTTGACATTCACAGCGTAGCGGAATTGACCAAGTACGCAATCAGGGAGGGTCTTACCTCCCTCGAACCATAAGAAATTCATTAAGACCGCTCAAACCGTTTTAACCCTTTGAGCATTTAAAATGAAGAGGGGGCGACCCCCTTACGGGGACAGGTGTGAGTTCCCGGTCAAGACAATGAGCCTTAGCACGTGCAGCGTGCGAGAGGGGAAGGCTCCGGCAGCTTTGCTGCTGGAGGGGGCGACGTAAGCCCCGATAATAGTGAAAAAATGAACGAAATGATTGTATGGCTCTCTCAGGTTTTTCGAAGATGAAAATCAGGAATTTCCTGATTGTTACCTCGGTGATAATAAATTACCGTATACTTTATACTACAAAGTGTTATATTGTGAAAACATTCTCTTGACAATATACCCTGATAATTATATGAAATACGAAACAAAAAAACCTTCGAGGAGGCAGGCCTATGATGGATAAATGGACGTTCGGCTTAACCATGCTTGTAGTCGGGATGGGCGGAACAATTGTAACCCTCATTCTTTTCAGTTTTATCATGTCGGCTTTGAAAAAGATTTTTCCGTACAAAAAAGAAGACTAAAAGGGAAGGAGGGAAGGTATATGATTGATGCAATGTTAGGCGGTTTATCCGGACTTATAGCAGGTTTTGCAGCGCTTCAATGGTCAAATGCGTTAATGATGATAATCGGTGGAACTCTCCTTTATCTCGGCATTAAAAAAGATTTTGAACCGTTACTTCTCGTTCCGATTGGTTTCGGGTGTATTATTGTGAATGTTCCTCTTGCAGATCTTATGGAAAAAGAAGGCTTTCTCAGGACCCTCTATGATATGGGTGTTATAACGGAATTGTTCCCCTTGCTCATTTTTGTCGGTATCGGGGCCATGACGGATTTCAGGCCTGTACTTGAAAGCCCCTATACTTTTCTATTGGGGGCCGCAGGGCAGCTCGGTATATTCCTGGTACTTCTTATTGCCCTTTGGATGGGTTTTCCCTATAACGAAGCTGTCACCATCGGAATCATAGGCGCCTGCGACGGGCCAACAGTTATCTTTGTAGCATCCAAATATGCAAAGGAACTGCTTGGTCCATGCACGGTTGCGGCATACTCGTATATGTCATTAGTACCGGTGCTTCAACCGCCGATTATGAGGATGCTCACCACAAAGAAAGAACGTGAGACTATCATGAAGACACACAAGAAGACTGTTTCAGATACCACAGCCCTCCTTTTCCCTGTTGTCATCACCGTAGTGGGCGGACTTATTGCACCGATGGGCTTGCCGCTTCTTGCAACGATCATGCTCGGCAATTTTATGAAAGAGTCCGGTGCAGTTGCCAGACTTACCAAGGCATCTGAAAATGAGATAGCCAACATCGTTACCTTGTTTCTCGGATTATCAATCGGCGCTACAATGAACGGACCGTTATTTATGAAACCTACAACTTTAATTATTCTTGCACTGGGTCTTTTGGCCATATGCCTTGACACGGTGGGCGGCGTACTCTTCGGAAAGATACTTTATTACGTGACAGGCGGAAAGGTGAATCCGCTTATCGGTGCGGCAGGTATCTCCGCTTTCCCTATGTCTGCCCGTGTTGTTCAGAAGGAAGGTCAGAAATATAACAAGAAAAATTATCTCCTTATGCATGCAATGGGCGCCAATGCAGGCGGTCAGGTCGGTTCGGTTATGGCGGCAGCGGTTATGCTCTCCGTGTTGAAAGGCATGGGAGTTATTTAAACTGCCCATTATATATGAAAGAAATGGTGTTTTTTATGCAGAATCATTCAGGGGTGGGGGAAATCCTCCCGCCCCTATTTTTTAAAGAAGCTATATAATAAAATATCAGGGGGTACATGGAGATGGATTTTCTGCAAATAGCGGCATGTGTTATTTTTCTCGCCAGCATAATTCTTGTTATTACGGGCTGGATTGACAGTGTTATCGCGGCGCTCCTGGGGATCATTCTGATGATCTTTGCGGGTGTATACAGCGACATTGATGCGTTTAAAGTTGTTGACTGGAATGTTATAGCTATACTTCTCAGCATCTGGATCATATCGGGCTATTTCGGAAAATCCGGTGTGCCGGATTTTTTAGCCGCCATCATCTTAAGAATGTCTAAAGGAAACGTGGCAATATTTGTTACAGTCCTTGGCGCACTTGCAGGGCTTGTCTCCATGCTGATTGATAATGTTGTTGTTGTCCTCATGTTTGCCCCGGTTGTTTTTCATGCATGCCGGCGATTTAATTTTCCCGCCTTTGCGCCAGTCATGTTTGTAGGTTTGTGCGCAAACTTTATGGGTACCGCTATGCTGTTGGGTGACCTACCGCCGCAGATGCTCCACAGTGTCTCAGGCATTGAATTCAGTGGTTTTATATGGTATCTCGGAAGGCCATCGTCATTTTTTATTCTCTGTATTTCATACTTTTTTACATGCGCGTACTTTTACTGGCTGTTTTCGAGAAAATATAAGGATATCAAAATGGATATCGCCTCCATGGCTGGCGAGAAACCTTCCGACCTGATTAAGGACAAACCATTTGCAATAATTACCTGCAGTATCTTTGTTCTTACAATCATTGCCATGGCTTTGCGGCCGATATTCGGCTATACCCTGGGATTCATCGCCATGTGGGGCGCCATCGCAATCATCCTTGTGTTTGAAATATTTAAAGACCGTTTTACCCTCGAAATCCCCAATGTTGAACAGGTCCTCTCCGAGCTCGACTGGAGGGCGGTTTTTTTCTACGTTTCCCTCTTTGCCCTGGTGGGAGGGCTGGAACATGCGGGCGTAATAAAGCTGGTATCCAATGCGATCACGCCGTTAATCCAGCAGAGCCTTATTGTCGGAAGCACTGTGCTTTACTGGGTTACTGCTCCGATTGTCGGTATCGTGGAACATGATGCCTATATTCTTACCATGCTCTATGTCATCAGAGATCTTGCCAAGGATACTGGAATAAATCCATGGCCTCTTTACTGGATGCTCCTCTGGGCAGGCACTCTGGGCAGTAACCTGACCGTTGCAGGCGCCCCGGCATTATTTGTCGCTAAGAACCTCGGTGAAAAGGAAGACCAGAGAAAGGTTAGCCTGAAAGAATTCCTCGGTATTACAGTGCCTTACGTCATCATATCATTGATCTTCTGCTATATTCCGGCTATGCTTATATGGGTTATACCATTCGCAAAATAATAAGGGGGAATATATGGCAATATTGACCATAGCAAGGGAATACGGAAGCGGCGGGAAAGAGATTGGACAAGCCGTGGCAGCAGCCATGGGCTACGAATATGTCGATAGAAAAAAGATTCTTGAGGATATGAAAAAGGTGGGTATCAAGTGGGAGGAACAGGCAAAGATGTTCGACGAGGTTCGGCCAAGCACTTGGGACAAACACAAGTGGTCTTTCAGGGCATTTGTTGCGCTGAACCAGTATCATATCCTGGGCTATGCCATGAAGGATAATGTCGTAATAATGGGCAGGGGTGGAAACTTTCTGCTTAAAGACATTCCTTTTGCACTAAGAATACGAACAGAAGGACCTATCGAGAAAAGAATTGAAAATGTTATGAAATGGCAGGAGGAAACAAACAGTGAGTATGCGCGCTGGCTCATTGAAAAGGCCGATAAGGATATGGCAGGTGCGGTTTATATGATTTATGGAAGCCAATGGAATGACCCAAAGCAATACGACATGGTATTTGATACAGGCGTTAAGACTTATGATGAGATTGTTGCCATTATAAAAAATGAACTGGTAGAAAAGGATCAATTTAAAACAGAAAAGGCTAAGAAGGTTTTAGAGTTGAGAACCCTTGCTGCAAAAGTAAAGGCCGAGATCGCAATCAATTCCGAATTTTTTATTTCATCTCTTGATGTTATAGTTAAAGAAGAAGGATTGTCTCGATATGGATTAACCTTACGAGGCGTTGTTTATGTTTATGAAGATATAAAACGTATTGAAGAATTGGCAAAGACTTTAGCTGGAAACATACCGATTGAATGTAAAATGCTTTTTCGCTGGCAATCTCGATTCAAGTAAAAATTTATTAAGGAAGTAAAGTTCATTGAGGGTTGCGGGTTTATTACCTGCAACCCTCAACCGTTTTGTGTCAATTATTATCAAGAATTCAGCACGACCCCCGGCTCTGTTGACATCGTAATATATATTGCATTATTTGGGTTAAGAAGGAGCGGTTCAGGTATAAACTAATATTAGATTACATTTCTATTCTTGTGACAACGCCGTGAAGTTTGTTGGGGGGTAAATCGTGGAACTGTACAAAGGGGGGTGCAAGCCTTTTGAATATAGAAAATATTTTCCATATGACATGATGTGTAGCAATCTCTTCGAGCCCGTAAAAGATGCCTTTCTCGACAATCCCGGCCTTTTTGAGTATTTCTTCAATATCTACAACCTCCATATAGCCCATCCGAATTTCAAAAATCCTTAACCCGTCGGCAAGCTGCTCTTTAAAGTGGCCGTTAACTCAGATATACATGTTATATCTAAATTTATCTACTTGAAAAGGTGGACACTTGAACAAAAATGCATATACTTAAAATAAGCAAATATCTGTATCAGGGTGAAAGCTATCAGGACAGAAAGAAAAAAAGGTCTGATCATCGCGGGCGGTGTAGTTGCTTTGATTGTAATCGCTGCAATCGTAGCTGTATTATTATTCGATATCAATTCTTACAAGTCGAAGATCGAAACCGTTGCCTCCGTGACTACCGGCTTAGATGTAAGGATCAATGGGAAGATGGGGCTCTCTTTCTTTCCCTTTGGCATATCGGCAAAGGATGTCCATGTTGCCGTCAAGGGCGGCGGAATCCTTTCACTTGAACGCCTCAGACTATGGGCGGAGTTGATGCCTTTGCTGAGGAAACAGCTCAAGGTCACTGGTTGCGAGCTTGTCAAACCGGCTGTCACTATCGTGAAGGACGCCGAGGGAAAATACAATTTCGAGAGTACTGAAAAGAAATCGACGAAAGGGGGGCCGGGAACGTCTTTGAGCCTGAAGGAGTTCAAGCTGTCCAAAGGGTCCCTTGTCTATCTTGACAAGAAGACGGGCGAAAAAACCGAGTTGAAAGAAATCAATCTGGTTATCAAGGATCTTTCGATAGCGGACACCTCAGGGGACATTATAAGGCACATCTCGTTCGCGGGAACCATGGACTGCATGGAGATGCGAAAAAAAGACCTCAAAATTGACAGTATCAGGGGCAGTATAAAAGCGGAGAAGGGGGTATTTTCCCTTAAACCCCTTACCATGGATATCTTCGGCGCGAAGGGCGAAGGAGATGTCACAGCAAACAAGTCGGAAGCCGACACTGAGTATAAAATCAATATAAATGTGTTGAAACTGGACTTCGAAAAACTTCAGGAATCCTTTGGTGTAAAAAGGCTGATCAGCGGGAAGGGTGATTTTGTTGCCTCCTTGACGGTGAAAGAAAAAAGGGGCCGCAGCCTGATGAGCGGCATGGATGGTACTTTGTCTCTCCAGGGTAATAATCTCACCACTTATACTGTGGACCTCGACAAGGTTCTCTCAACGTTTGAAACGAGCCAGAAGTTCAACCTTGTCGACATCGGTGCTTTTTTCGTAGCCGGCCCTCTTGGTTCCGCTGCCCTCAAAGGGTACCGTTACGGGGACGTTTATTACCAAGCCCAGGGAGGGCGGGGCGCCATCACGCAGTTTGTCTCCCACTGGAAGATTAAGAGCGGTGAGGCCGACGCCAGGGACTGCGCATTTGCGACGCGCCATAATCGGGTAGCCCTTAAAGGCAAACTCAATCTTGTCAGCGAGCGATATAATAACGTAACAGTGGCGCTTCTCGACGCCAGGGGATGCGCAAAATTCAAACAAAGTATCAGCGGTCCGTTCGGTGCTCCCCAAGTCGGTGTGGTAAGCACGGTCGAGTCCCTTGCCAGCCCGATCTTGAATCTTTACAAGCAAACAAAACGCTTTGCCCAAGTCGGCAAATGCGAGGTCTTCTATAGCGGTTCCGTGCAGCAACCCCGCTGACTCCAGAAAGGAATAAATAAAATAATTCTTTAATTTGTGCTATTCTTGTCCCATGAAACAGAAGCAGGAAAATGGGGGCTGGACACTGAAAGGATTTTTCAGATTCTCGCTGAGGGTATTGCGCAGTTTTAAGCGCAATCAGGGTCTGCTCTTATCCGGCGCCCTTGCATACTACGCCCTTTTGTCGATCGTGCCCATGTCAATACTCACCCTTATTGTGCTGTCCCATTTTATCGGGGAAGAACAATTGTTTCAAACCTTATCCACGTATTTAGAAATGGTGATACCCGGCTATGCAGCAATATTGAAGGAGCAGGTGCGGGTATTTCTTGTGCACCGTAAGGTGATCGGTATTATCGGATTTCTGGTCATGCTGTTTTTCAGCTCCATAGCCTTTACAGTGCTCGAAAACGCCATGTCGGTGATCTTTTCTCATCGTGCCAGAAAACAGCGCCGCCGTTTTCTCGTTTCCGCTCTTATTCCTTATCTATACGTCTTCGCAATGTGTCTCGGCATTTTGCTCGTTTCATTCATTGCGGGGGTATTGGACACATTGGAAAAAAGGCAACTGATAATCCTTGGATGGACCTTGAGCCTTGAAGGCGCTTCCAGAATTGCGCTATATCTCCTGGGAATCATTGGCGAGGTGCTCATGCTCGCTTCCATATACCTGGTGATGCCCACTGTACGTATCAGTTTTCATTATGCGCTGATCGGCGGGATAACCGCAACGGTTCTATGGGAGATCACCCGCCGTGTGATGGTGTGGTATTACTCGGCTCTATCCATGGTAAATCTGATTTACGGTTCCTTCGCCACAGCGGTGGTGGCTCTTCTCACCACAGAGGCGGCAGCCTTAATCCTCTTGTTGGGCGCTCAGGTTATATCTGAGCTTGAGCGTAAAACCGTGAAATCGGCCAGGAAAAATCTGCCAGAGGCTTGAGACATGAAAGTGAATGCTATGTAAGAATGGGAAATAACATTCATTCCATACGCGATATTATCCTTTGTATACAATATTTTGCCAATGCTGCTCTTTTTTATTGACAAAAAAATTACAAGATATTATTAAAGACATACATGGTTTACTGGAAATATGGGGAGTTTTTTTTGAGGGGCTTATCTATCAAGCCATTTCGTTACACAACAAAATTTTATTAAAGTAAGGAGGAACACAACATGAAACGTTTCTCGGTAATTGTAGCATGCATGTTTTTATTGAGTCTTTTTGCGCCTCAACTATTTGCACAGGATGTATTAAAACTTGGTATTCCGCTGCCGCTCACCGGTACGAACGCTAAATTTGGCGAAATCGAGAAAAAATCATACGAAATTGCCCTGGAGGAAATAAACGCAAAAGGAGGCATTAAGGGAAAAAAAGTAGTGCTGGAATTTGAGGATTCTCAAGGAAAACCGGAAGTATCACGTTCAATAGTCGAGAGGCTTATTGATGTCAAAAAACAACCTGTTATTTTCGGTGAGTATAGCTCTTCCTGTTCGAAGGCCGTTGCAGCAGTAGCCGAGGAAAGAAAGATTCCCTATCTGGTAGTTACGGGTGCAACGGATGACATTACCCAACAGAAATACAAATATGTATTCCGTATGAACCCTACAAACGCTTATTATGCAACAGGGCTTATGTCCTTTCTGAAGGAAGTTGTAAAACCAAAAACAATTGCAATCCTCTATGAAAGTTCCGATTTCGGTACATCAGGCGCTGAGGATATGGTGAAGCAGGCAGCTAAAGTGGGTATAAAAGTCCTTGTAAAAGAACAGTACGAAAAAGGCGCTGTGGATTTTAAACCAATCTTATCGAAGGTTAAAGCAGCAAAACCGGATGTTATTTACATGGTGTCTTATGTCATGGATGCAGCGCTTCTTATGAGGCAGATAAAAGAATTGAGAATTGATGCAAACCTTTATGCCGGCGGCGCTGCAGGTTTTGCAATCCCTGAATTTATACAAAATGCAAAAGAGGCCTCAGAATTGGTAGTCACAGCAACCCTCTGGAGCCAACAGGTAACGTATCCAGGTTCAAGGGAGTTTGCGGAAAAATACAAAAAGATGTACAAAGATTATCCCTCTTATCACGGCGCAGAGGCATACTCAGCTCTTTATATCATAAAGGACGTTTTAGAACGGGCAAAATCCTGGAAACCTGATGATATCCGTGCTGCCTTTAAAGCAACGAGCATGATGACAGCCTTTGGTCCTGTAAAATTTGAGGACAAGGAAGGTTACACGAATCAGAACTTCATGGATACCCTTGTAATGCAAGTCATTAAGGGCAAACATGAAACCATCTGGCCTCTAAAATATGCAAGCGCAAAATACGTATATCCTATTCCAAAGTGGAGAGACAGAAAGTAAAGTAATATAAGGGGGATTAATGGCCCAGCTTGAACTTTTTCTTCAGACACTCATATCCGGTTTTCTATTAGGGGGCCTTTATGCCCTGATAGCTCTTGGTATGGCGCTTATCATGGGGGTTATGAGGGTTATCAACCTTGCCCATGGGGATTTTATGATGATAGCCATGTATATTGCATACTGGCTCTTTACTTTCTTTGGTATAGACCCGTATGTATCTGTCTTTATCGCTGGTCCCGCGCTCTTTTTCTTTGGGCTTGCTATCCAGAAATACCTTTTAACCCCTGTAATGAAAGTAGACTCTATACTACCTCATAATCAGGTAATACTCACAGTGGGTCTGGCTATGGTGTTTTCGAACCTCGCAACCGTGTTTTTCACAGGCGACTATCGTTCTACGCCGGTAAGCTATGCATCAAGCGCCTGGTATCTGACTGATTTCTGGAAAAATTCTCCTGTAGAGCTATCCCTTTCCATGCCGTGGACAATATCATTCGTCATTGCTGTCATGATTACAATTGCTTTATGGATGTTCCTCACAAAAACCGATACCGGCAAATCAATCAGGGCTACGGCGCAAGACCTTGATGCAGCGCTCCTTATGGGCGTAAATGTAAACTGGGTGAGGATGGTGACGTTTGGCATCGGGTTGGTCCTGGTTGCCGTCGCAGGCTGTCTTTTTCTCCCCATTTATTATTTATACCCTGCACTGGGAAAACAATTTACAAATATCGGATTCGTCATTGCTGTCATAGGCGGCATGGGTTCTACAGATGGAGCAGTCATTGGTGGTCTGATCCTCGGAATTTTTGAATCTATGACAGCTACATATATTGGTATGGGGTGGGCACCCGCAGGAAGATTCTCAATATTCGTGGCAGCCCTTGTATTTCTCCCTGGAGGAGTAGCGTCGATTCTCAGAAAGCGGAGGTTAGGAAAATGAAAAAATTCCTTCCTCTGATAATATTAGCGATCCTGTGCACCTTACCATTTATAGGCCTGAGCACTTATGCTATGCACATATTCATACTTGTTCTCATATGGTCTATAATCGGTATGGGTTGGAATATCCTCGGCGGATATACAGGTCAGGTTTCTTTTGGTCACGCTGCATTCTTTGGTATGGGTGCATATGCAGCGGGGCTTCTCTACCAACACCTTGGCATATCTGCCTGGTGGGGGCTACCTGTTTGTGTGTTGATACTCACAGCGCTATCACTTGTCGTTGGATATATTTGCCTTCGGCTGAGAGGCGCCTATTTTGCCCTTGCAACCCTTGCGCTTGGAGAAATTTGCAGAGTTGCAGCAGAAAACCTTGTAGACTTTACCAAGGGCAACATGGGTATTATGCTCAGAGAAAGGACATGGGTTGATAAAACGTGGTATTTTTACATAATTCTCCTGCTTGCTGCCGGAACGTACATACTGATTAAGATGGTCATGGAGTCAAAGCTTGGATACTATTTTGTTGCAATCAGGGAGGACCAGGATGCAGCAGAATCGCTCGGGATAAACACGACCTTTTACAAAACGATCTCTCTCTGTATAAGCGGGGTCTTAACCGGAATCGCAGGCGCCTATTATATGAATTATATGGGTTATATTGACCCATCTACAGTATTTCCACTCTCGGAAGTATCAATTGCTACTGTTGTGGTTGTTATGGTTGGAGGCGCTGCCACATACTGGGGTCCCATTGTAGGTGCGGTAATCATGGTTTTTCTTGCCGAAGAAATACGCTCTATCCCTTTTATAGGGGCTGCCCATCAGACAATATTTGGTATTATACTGATTCTTATTGTCATGTTCCTCCCGAATGGTATTGTTGGTGATTTCCGGAAACTGATTAAACCTTTCAAGGGCAAAAAGGGAGCGTCATCATGAGTTTAATTGAGGTTAGAAATGTTTCTAAGCAATTTGGTGGGCTCGCAGCTCTCACGGATGTTTCTTTTGTTTTGAACAAAGGAGAGATCCTTGGCCTTATCGGGCCGAATGGCGCTGGTAAAACAACAATGTTTAATGTAATCAATGGGTTTTACCCACCCACTAAGGGCGATGTCCTTTTAAAAGGGGAAAAGGTATCAAACCTGAAACCTCACGTCTTGTGCAAGCTTGGGGTTGCAAGAACTTTTCAGGTAGTAAAGCCTTTACAAAGAATGTCCACTCTCGACAACGTAATAGCTTCTGCCTTTATACGCACAAAGACTAAGGCTCAGGCTGAAGAAATTTCCATGGAAGTGCTGAAGTTTACAAATCTTTATGAGGACAGAAACGTTATCTCAAAGAGCCTGCCGCTTGGTAGAAGAAAAAGGCTTGAGATCGCCCGTGCACTTGCCACAAAGCCTGAGATTATTCTGCTTGATGAGTCTTTTGCAGGGCTTAACCCTACAGAGATTAACGAACAGATAGAGATCGTAAACAAGATAAGAACGGAGCGAGGCATCACTATACTGATTATCGAACACCATATGAGAGTAATCATGTCTATCTCTGACAGAATTGTTGTGTTGAGCTATGGCCAGAAAATAGCAGAAGGGGCACCGTTAGAAATCGGCCGTAATCCCGTTGTGATTGAAGCTTATTTAGGAGAGGCACACAATGCTTGAGATAAAAAATATTGATGTTTTCTATGGTGATGTTCAGGTAATCTGGGATATCTCTTTTGAGGTAAAACAAGGCGAGATCGTTGCCCTCATTGGCGCAAACGGTGCAGGGAAATCAACAACCTTAAAAACAATATCAGGCATATTGAGACCCAGAAGAGGTGAGATACTCTTTAATGATATACCTCTTCACAGGTTGGAGCCATACAAGCTGATAGAAACCGGGATAGTCCATGTTCCTGAGGCAAGAAGGCTTTTTGTGGAAATGACCATTGAAGAAAACCTCGACATGGGTTCTTTAAAAGGAGAAGCAAAAAAAGAGCGTGAGATAACCAAACAACTTGTGTTTGAGCTATTTCCGAGACTTCTTGAGCGAAGAAGACAGCTTGCAGGCACTCTCAGCGGTGGTGAACAGCAAATGCTGGCCATAGGCAGAGGGCTTATGGGCAAGCCAAAATTACAAATGTTTGATGAACCATCTCTCGGCCTTTCCCCCATACTTGTAAAAGATATTTTTAATGTCATTAAAAGGATCAAAGAAGAGGGTACCACTGTATTGATTGTAGAGCAGAATGTAAAACTGACGCTCGCAATAGCCGACCGGGCCTATGTAATGGAAAACGGCAGGATAGTATTACAGGGGACAGGTGAATCATTACTCAATAATGAGCACGTAAAGACAGCCTACCTTGGCGTTTAATTTATTATGTTCCATTGTTCCTCGCATCTCGTATCGCGACCCTTCACTACTTTCCTTCCTTCCCTGCCTGCTGCCATCTGCAGGAATATAGGATTAATGTATTTCATAAATATCAATATTCGCAGGAACACTGTTTAGCTCCCTGCTCATATTCCATTATCATTTGTTGTATGTATATTTGGGCAACAGGCTGTAAATATTTGACCCCATTCCCATCCAGGGCTGAGCCCATTTCTTTTTATGAGGACCTTCTCAATTAAAGGTTGACATTTATAAAAAGTAACGTAATATAGTAAATGAACTAAAAAAAAGGAGGGCGTTATGGATCACAAAAAACATTTTTCAAAGGTCATTTGTTTTGGTTTTGCAAGCATGATGATACTCATGCTAATGGTGTCGTCAGTGGGAGCTCAATCGCAAGCATGCGTCTTTTTGAAAGTAGGCGCAGGGTACGCTGCAGAGATGCGGGTAACCTCAGCCAGTTGGCAGACCGATTGGTCAGGCAGTTTCCCCATTGGCAGCACCAAATGTCAACCGTTAGCGAACCTCGCATCCGGCGCGTCGTATACCGTCGAGGTAAAGGCAATAATGGGGAAAACGGTATCCTGTAGTCCCCAAATCCCCTACAACCCTTCCTATACAGGTAATATAACATACTTTGCTTCCGGAACTACCCTGAGCGTCAAATGCGAACAGTAATACGCTGACATGGTCGTTCCTTTGGGACAAGTCTTTGCTTTGCACAACAATGTATGTCAACGATAAGGGCTTGTCCCGTTTTAAAATAGCAGGAAAATTGTGGGAGATGTGATGAAGAATCCACTCCCGCTCGTTTTCTTATTGGTTTTTTGCCGTCAGTGTTTTTGTTGAGGGTTGCACTATGAGAGAAAAAGCTGCCAACCCTGAAGCATCTACAATCAATGATCTCCGTAAAATGGCTAAAGATTACCTGAAATACCATTACCATTCCAACTACACAACTACAACTTTCAGTATGTGCTGGAGCTGGAAGCGTTTTCAGTGCAAACCCTGTAGCGGCGAGGGTAAATGGAGCTACCTCGCCGGATGGTGCAATGGTAACTACGAAGGGCGCAAAGATAATTGCTGCGCATGCTGGTCAAACGAGAACTGCGGCTTTAATAAACAGGGAGATGAGGACTGCCAATATTGAAAGCAACATGGACCTGGAAATATTGTTTATATGTTTGATAAAAAAATCGGCTGTTTAATAAAGGAGGTTTCACATGAGAAAGATATTTATGATCTTTATTACGTTTTGTCTTTTTTTTGGATTTGGCAACATTACCAAAGCAGATTCAAAGACTATATGCTTGCATAACAAGGGGGGTTTTGTTGCCAAGCTTGTTGTCCATGCGGACACACAGGAATATGAAACGGGCGATGTCACACTCGGGCTCACAAAATGCGTTCAGATTCTCGAGGCTGTCCCCAACATAGAAGCGGATGTTACCCTGGTAGGGGGCGGGGGCAGTTGTACCTACAATTGGTCTACCGGGAATCCCCTCCCTGACTCCTTCACAATCACCACGAAAGGTACGATCTTTAACTTTAGCTGCTCACCCTAACTGCACAAGCGTGCCGTAGCAGGATGATCTGCAAAGGAGGGATTTGTGATCCAGATATATAATATATCAAAAATTCCGAGAAGGAGGAATGTTATGAAACTGACAGTATTGGTGGTCCTATTTATGACGGTGAGTATTCTGGGATTTGCAGGATCTGGTTATGCCGACTGCTCGAACTTCACGGCTTACTGTTATGCAAATGCCGGAAATGGAAGCTATTTAGGAAATGCCAGTTGCCCCTGTTGCTACAAATGGTATGATCTTAGCTGTGAATTTTGTGGTGGAGACGCCTCACCGGCTAATCACTGCAACGGCGATTATTCAGCGTGTCAGGGCAACTGCTGGGGATGTAGCACCAAACTGGACGGTTACCAGCCAGCCTGCTGGGACAACAACGGTAATTGTTACGGAGCAGGATGCTCTGGTTCTTCTATCGGCCGCAAAAAATCATCCGATTCTAAGCGTTGAACCGGACGGGGTATGTTGTGTATTCGGTCAGGTACGGGCTGGAGATGGCTACAGAATATTACAAAGAACAGGAGGTACCACCAATGAAAAAGCTTTTAATCTTTTATTTTGCCCTCATGATCCTCACCGTTTTTTCAACCGCCGACCTCAGCGCCGCGGAAAAGACACAACCTGCACCAAAGAAGGCAGCGTCCAAGAAGGTGGAACGTTCTATGATACAGACCTTTGCCGGAAGGGTAAAGACAGTTAATATTGAGAAGAAGACCATCACCATTGCCGCCATGATCGAGACCGAATACTACTTTTCTGAAGGAGATACCCTTTTTAAAGAGTTTGAGACCGATGAGATGGACATCGCCTTCGATGTCTCCACGGCAAAGTTCCAGGGGGTTAAAGACATCTCCGGCGTTGTCAGAGGCCAACTTATCCGGGTAGGCTACGATAAGAAAGGAAACAGCTATATCGCACATACCGTCCTTATCATCCCTAAAAGACAGCCCCGTTCCTCCATCCAGACCTTCTTGGGGAAAGTGACTGCCTTTGATCCCGCAAAGAAGACCATGACCGTAAAGGCGACCATAGAAGGAGAGTTTTTCCTCCAAGAGAAGGATACGGTTCTTAAGGAACTTGTCATCGATGAAGTGGACATTGCCTTCAATACCTCAGAGGCCACCATCGTGGGCAACAAGACTATCAAACCCGGTGATACCGTCCGTGTAGGTTATAACAAAAAAGGAAACACCTACATAGCCCATACGGTACTGAAGATTGAGAAGAAGTAGAAAAAGGAGGTATTTGCACATCTCTGTTGCCGTGATTTTCTCCCTTGGTGTGTTCTCCGGACACGCCGATGCATTCTGCGACGACATGAAAATTGGCTGAGATATCGACGGGAGCGCATCTCAGACTGTGGCGACTACCACTTTCAGCATGTGCTATAGTTGGAAACACTCTGAGTGCAAACCCTGTCACGGTAGCGGTCAATGGAGCTACCTCGCCGCGTGGTGCAACGGCAGCTATGAAAAATGCGGGGGAAAGTGCCAGGGGTGTCAGCACAGTTCAAGCTGTTGTGTTGACACAGGAGGAAAATGGCACAACTGCCATGGGACACCTTATTGGCAGCAAACATCACGGGGAGAGTGGAGAAGAAGAGGAGTCCGGTTAAGGCAGGTATGCACCGTCCCGGCTTACGAAGATAGTGGCAAAGCCGGCCCTTATCTGATATTATAGGGTAAGTACATGAAAAAGTTCTGGTTAATTTTTGTTATTCTCATATTCCTGTCTCCTCAGGGATATTCTGAGGAAGTCCAGGAAAACCAACAGAAAAAACTGCCAAAGATGACCCTTGCCGATTGTGTAATGCTGGCCGTAAAGAATAACCTCGACATCAGGAGCAATTTTCTGAGTCGTATCAGCGATAGGTTTAATCTCAAGGTTGCCGAATATAAGTTTACCCCTTTCGGCGTGGGCGCCATTCAGCTCTCAAGCCAGCGCATTTCGACAAACCCGCAGGATATACCAAGGACAACGGGTTCCAATCAGGACGCCCTATTCAGCACTTTGGTGACTATTCCTACGGGAGGCACATTCAATTTTACCTGGGATAACCCTGCAAACAAAGCGGATGTTCAGCAACTCAACCAATATTCTCCCACCTGGTCGCTCTCTTTTGCGCAGCCTCTTCTAAGGGGCGGCGGGGTCGAGGTCACTACAGCATCGGTGAAGATCGCACGTGTTAGTGAAGAAATCAGCGTCCTTAATTTAAAGGGGACAATAATCAATACAATAGTCTCGGCCATACAGCAATATAGAACCTACTCCCAGGCACTGAGCCAGCTCAAGATAGATCAGGAGGCGCTGGACACATCGCAGAAGACTTACGAGACAAACAAGAAACTGATAGATGCCGGAAGGATGGCAAGAACGGAGCTTGTCCAGTCAGATGCCGATATATCCCAGAGAAAACTACAGATTGTCCAGGACAGGAACAATATTGAATCTGCGCGACTCGCCCTGATCCAGATACTCAACATCGACCAGAACACCTTTTTCGAGCCCGTGGACGAGGGCGATGTGAAGGCTACTCCTCCTTTTTTTCAGGAAGCCATGGAGATAGCCAGGAAAAACAGCCCTAACTACCTGCAGGCATTGCAGAACGTTGAGACAGCGAGATTAAATTACGTGGTAGCGAAAAACAACCGCCTCTGGGGTCTTTCCCTGGGGGCAGGCGTTGGACGCAGCGGCATAACCGGCACCCAATACCCCTTTGTCTATGATGCATTAGCAAGCGCGGGGAAGAGTGACTGGAATGCGGGAATAACCCTTTCCATCCCTTTTAATGACCTGACCTATGAGCAAAATTATCTCACCAACAAGGTAGCCTATGACCAGGCAAAGGTTAGCCTGAAAAAAACGGATATTACTCTATCGATAGCCGTACAGAATGCTATACGGACCGTAGAAATGCAGTTTCAACAACTGGAGCTTGCCAGGCAGACGCGCGTTTTTTCGCAGCAAAAACTTGATATAGAAAACAAAAAATTGAAAGCCGGCCAGACCTCTAATTTTCAATTGGTCAGCTTCCAGAATGATCTCATAAATGCGCAGAACAATGAACTTTCTAATTTTATCAATTACATTAATGCCCTGACGAACCTCGATCAGACGCTCGGTACTACATTAAAAACATGGAGGATCGAGGTAAAGAAGGATGACAATGAAGTAAAGGTGGCAGACAAATGATGAGAGGTGATGACAGTATGGCAGAACCGGAACAACCAGATAAGACCCATACCAATTCTTTCGAGGAAATGATAGAAAAGCACGAAAAGCTCAGGGAGGCATATCTTGAGGTTGAGCGTGAATGTAATACCATCATGGCAGACTTGAAAAAGGCACATAAGATACGCATCTTTGTAACACTCTTTATTATTCTGGTATTTGTGGTCGTCGGGCTTTATGTATGGAAAAAGATGCCTTACATAGAGAGACGTGTAGAGAAAAGCCTGCACATGAAGGAAAAGACGTCGACAGTGAGGACATTCACAGTAAAACCCGGACCAATATCGGAAAGCATTGCCCTGGAGGGGACGTTGAAACCCAGCGAAGTAGTAAATATCGTGAGCCCCTTTGACGGAGTTGTAAAAGAAACATCATTCCAGTACGGAGCATTTGTAAAAAAAGGTCAACCCCTGTTAGAACTGGATATATCCGATATTGAAGTTAAATATGACGGGGCAAAGACAGATTACATAAAGGCGGCCGACAAAGTAAAGGATATGCGGGACTGGGAAAACAGTGATGATGTGATGAAAGCGAAGCGCTCCCTTTCCAAATCAAAAATGACATTAGAAGCTCAAAAAAAGACGTTTCAGGCTACCGAAGGTCTGTTTAAAGAAGGGATTGTCGCCGAAACGGAGTATGAAAACGCCAAGCAACAATATTCGAGCTCCAAGCTTGACTATGATAATGCAGTTGATGAGTTGAAAAACGCGAGGGCAAAAGGCGCTGGGAATTATCTTGAAGTAGCTGTATTGGATATGAAAAGCGCTAAAATAAAATTCGACGAATTAAAAAAACAATTTGACCGGGCGAATGTGACTGCACCCATTGACGGAATCGTTGTCTTGCCTTCTTCCGGAGATAAAGACAAGAAAGGTAAAAGGGTTGACAAAGGTGTTTCCTTCACTCGCGGGGAGACGCTTATCACAATAGGAAATATCGAGAATCTTTCCGTTCAGGTTGATGTAGACGAAATAGAGGTGCTGAAAATAAAAAACGGTCAGGATGTGACGGTAACAGGGAATGCCTTTCCCGGCATAGTGCTGAAAGGAAAGGTATCCAGCATCTCATCACAGGCAACACAGGATGAGGCACAGAAAGGGCCGCCTTCCTTCAGGGTGATCATCCTCCTCGGCGGACTTCCCCAGTCGGAGATGGATAAGATTCGTCTCAAGGGGATACCTCAGTCGGTGATGGAGAAGATACGCCTTGGCATGTCCGCCGACGTTAAAATATTAACCTACTCAAGGGCTGATGCCCTTACCGTCCCTATCAAGGCAGTAACAGAGGGGGATGGGCGTTATTTCCTTGCCGTGAGAGATAAGGGAACCGGCAAACCCGTGAGGGTGCAGATTGAGACCGGCATTACCACCCCCGATTCGGTGGAGATTATCAACGGTATAAAAGAAGGCGATGAAGTGCTGATTGAGGAATGATTCGTGCTGCGGTTAATCGACATACACAAGACATATAAGGTCGGCCCTGAAGAGGTGGAAGTTCTCAAGGGCATCTCCATGACAATAGAGAAAGGGGAGCTGTTCGCCATCATCGGGCCGTCAGGTAGTGGAAAATCAACGTTGATGAATACCATGGGGCTCCTCGATAAACCGACATCGGGATCGTATTTTATTGAAGATACACAGATAACCTATGATGATGACAGGGTGATTTCAACCCTGCGGAACAGGAAGATAGGTTTTGTGTTTCAATCATACAATCTTCTTCCCCGTAAGACCGCCATTGAGAACGTTGGCATCCCGCTCATATATCGAGGCCTTAAAAAAAACGAGATCAAAGAGCAATCAATGGAATATCTCAAGAGGGTTGAGATGGATAAGTGGGCCAACTATAAGCCGAACGAACTTTCAGGGGGTCAGCAACAAAGGGTTGCAATCGCACGGGCCCTGGTAGGAAACCCGGCAATTATCCTTGCCGATGAACCGACCGGCGCCCTCGACACCCAAACAGGGCAGGAAATTTTAACATTTTTCAAGCAGTTGAACGAGAAGGAGGGGATTACCTTTGTGATTATTACCCATGACCCTGATATAGCGAGGCAGTGCAAGAGAATGGCGGAACTTAGGGACGGAGTCATCACCGACAGACAGGATCCAACAGGCAAACAATGATGCTTCGGGTCAATATAAGTGAGGCATTGGAGAGCCTCTCAAGCGCCAAGCAACGGACTGTTTTGGCGCTCATCGGTATTATTATAGGTATTGGTTCTGTTATCGGTATGATATCCATCGGGGAGATAGTCAAGAATCAAGCCCTTAAACAGTTCGAGGATATGGGCATTAACATCATAACGGTCTCTAAGGATTACGACAGCCCGAACAAAACGGCAACGTTCCCCCTTTCGGGAACCCTCGCCCTTGGCAAACATGTTCCCGGCATTGCAAGTGTTGCACCCTATATTGTTTCTGGTACCCAATTTTCACATGGCAGCAAAAACGCTTTCATCGACATGCTTGGTGTGACACAATCTTTTTTTGATATATGCAAACTGACAGTCCGCGAGGGACGACTGATATCCGACCTCGACAGCTACAGATATTTTTGTATCATAGGGTCCGATTTTGCAGATTTTTTGCAAAAATCGGGGACCAAAAATGTCCTTGGGTCGGATTTTAAGTTCGGAAAGCGCATCTACACAGTTATCGGGGTTATCAATAAGGTTTCTGAAGGCGGGGGAATGCTGCCGGGTGGGCTCAATAAAGGAGTAATCACCCATATCACCACTGCATCGAGGAGCTTTGAAGAAAGAGGTATCAACACGTTTCTGGCAAGACTGAAAAAAATTCAGCCCGTTTCTGTCCTGCAAAAAGAATTAAACCACTATTTCGGTGCAAAACAGAGAGGGCTCACCATAAAGGTAAGCACTGCCGAGCAGTTGATAGAAGACATGGGCAAACAGATGCGGCTTTTTACGCTTCTCCTTGGCGCTATCGGAAGTATATCTCTTATCGTAGGCGGTGTCGGCGTAATGAATGTAATGCTCGTTTCCGTTACGGAGAGGAGAAAGGAGATCGGTATCCGCCGGGCCCTTGGCGCTCAGCAAAGTGACATACAGAGTCAGTTTATCGTAGAATCTGTTACCCTCTGTCTTGCAGGGGGCATCATTGGTATACTGCTGGGGATTACAGTTTCTTATATCTTCGCATACTTTGCGAAGTGGGATTTTATTGTATCCTATGCTGCGATTCTTCTTGGTGTCGGTGTTTCAACCGCAGTCGGTGTTTTTTCCGGTTTCTATCCTGCCCGTGAAGCAGCACGGGTTGATCCCATTACCGCACTCAGGGGTGAATAGAGGCTATGCTATTCACCTGTGGAACACACCAATTATGTGATTCTCAGGTATACCTAATGTTTTCACGACCGATTCTTTTGTGAATGCAATTTCCTTGGATAGGTCTTCGGGCCTCCGTGTGAAATGAATTTGCTACTCTATTTCACCGGGGTTTGGTCCGACCCCGATTACTCCCGATTACCAATTACTCTGTAATCCTCTTCCTGTGTCCGGGCAATGAAAGACGGCATGCAGGGTAATTGTCAGAACCCCATCCTCAGCCCTGCATTCACGCTTTGGGCCACATATTTGTTCTCGCCGATCTGAACATCATAGTTTATGTAGACAGACATATCGCGGACGGTAAAAGCGGTAATCCCTGCACCGAGGGAGAGAAAGTTCCTGTCAGGGGACATGGTCTGGATACTGAAGGGTGAGCTCCCCTGTGCGAGACGTGAAGTAACGTTCTGGCTGTCCCGTGAAAACTCATATCCGTAGGAGGCGCGGATACCCGGCATGATGACTGCCTTATCGGTCTGCCAGGTATAGGACACCCTGGCTCCTGCATTCCCCAGAAGGGACTCGGTGTTCTGTCTGTCCACATTGAGATTTATGGCGCCTGCACCACTCTCGGTATAGCTGTCTGTATTGAGTTTGGTATATTGTAAGGATACATTCGGGGTGATGATCCAGTTGCTTTTGCGGAGGTCGTAGCCTGTACCTGTGTAAGCGGTAAACTGGTTGCCGTTAGGGGATGATGCTGCAGTACGGTCAAGTCCAGGGAAGACGATACGGCGGGTATTGTCGTAGTTGGCAAAGCCGTAGCTTATGCTGCCGTCCATGTAGAAGTTCTTTTTATAGTAGGTCCCGTAGGTTCCCAGGGTATAGCTGTCCATCTTCACCTTGCTGCCCATATTGTCCACATTGGCCCTGGAGTTGTTGAGCCCTAACATGAGACCGGCGATAAAGCTTTTGGAAAAGTGGTAGTCGGAACCCATGGTGATACCCACACTGGTGAAGTTATACCCTGTCATATCCGGTGTGTCTTTCTGGTCCCCGTAGACGGCATTGCCCTTCACAAAGAAACCCCATCTTTCATCCACCCCCGAGGGAAGCATACCGGTAAGATCCGGATTGATATCAGCAAGCATTACCGGTGCTCCATTCCCGTTCTTGAAGTACAGCCCCTTGAGACTCGTACCCCGTATCCCGTACCTGAGATCGCTTAAGCGTTCAGAGAGATTCCCTGTCTGGAAGGAGGCGCTGCTAATCCCCATGCCGGATTGGGCATCACTGCCCTTGGGGGCAAGCTGATCTAAGGCATATGCTGTCTGTCCATATGCGGGGAGGGCATCAATGACGGTTAAGACTGTATCAAGGTCCCCTGTTGCGGTATTCCCCACAGAATTGAGCATGGAGCCTACCGCCCTCTGGTTCACGGTGAGGTAGGGGAGGAGGGTCTGGTTGGTGTAGTCTCTCTCTACCATGAGGTACGCCTGGTTGGGAATATCATACTTGGGTTTAAAGAGTACCGTCGGGGTAATATTGGTAAGAAGAGAGGAGAACTGTCCCGTTATCCCTGATGAAGCAGTAAGGATGGTGAATTTATTCTGCGGCTCCGGGACGTATCCACCTGACCATAGAACCTTGAGGCTACCGCTGAGGTTGGCTGTACCGTTTATGGCAAGGAGATCCTTGCTGGTCGTGGAGGCTATCTCGATATCAAGGGTTCCCCCTGGGCCTTGGGTATAATTGCCGATAATATTGAGGGTGCCGATGGACCCTCCCGGCGATACAACTCCATTGTTGTTCACGTTGCCAAGCGTCCCGTAACCACCCACTGTGGCCCCTGGATTCACGGTCAGCGTGCTGCTATGGGAAGCCCCCGAGGTAAGGAAGAGCATCCCTTCGGACACGGTGCCCTGACCGGTATAGGTATGGACGCCGGAAAGCGTTAGGGTCCCGGTCCCCGCCTTTGTGAGACTTCCTGGACCGGAGATGACGCCGGAAAGCGTCAGGGCATTCCCATTGGTATCGAACGTACCGCCGCCGGAATTGAGGGTTGTGTTCCTGGCTGATGTCATGTCCGCCGACACCTGCAGGGTTCCTCCATTAAAAAGCAGGCCGCCGGACAATGCCCCCAAACTGGCGTCCTGTGTGACATTGATGACGCCGCCATTGAGATACGTACCCCCGGTATAAGATGCGGGGCCCCGTAAGGTCAGTGTTCCCGATCCGGTTTTGTAGAGGCTGCCGGAGCCGTTGAGGGTTCCGTTGTTGGTGAAGGCGTTGTTGCCGGCATCGAACCAGATGTTTCCCGAAATGGTACCGGAATTAACGAGGGTATTCCCTGTGCCCAGAAACTTCGCTGCGTAGGAGTCTGTTCCGGAAGCGCTGAGGGTGCCGGTATTGGTGAGGATGTTATTATCGCCCTGGGCTAAAAAAGCGACACTGTTTGTTCCCGAAACCGCGACCGTACCCTGGTTAACCACCGTGTTTCCGGTATTGACCCATATTCCCCACAGGTCTGTCGAGTTTCCCGTGATGTTTCCGGCTACAGTGTTTGTTATTGTATTGTTGTCGTAGACGTGGATGCCGTTTCCGCCGGACAACGGGGTGATACTGCCGGAATTAGTGATGATGTTGTTGCTGACAGCGTCTATGCCGGTGATGACGTTGCTTATGGCAGCGCTGTTGTTGATGGTGTTGCTGCTTCCCGCAAGGATGCCTGTAGGCTGTTTCTCTGCCGAGTCCGGTGCGATGGCGGCCGTGTTGGTGATAGTGGAATTGTTCACTCCGGAATTGTCGAAAAACTGAAACCAATCGATAAATTGATTAGCCTGGTCAAGTACACTTACGGTGACGTATCTGCCGTTGACGGAAACGGTAGCGTAGTTGTAACGTAGGGCAAGGATGTCGCCGGGGTAGAAGATGGTAAGGTTGCACTCCTCACCGGTTTCGCACCCTATAGGGGCTCCGCCGGTACCGGCGAGCACTTCATGTGTTCCGTCATGAAGGGTGCGGAAGTAGAGGTGCTCATGTCCGGCAAACAGAATGGAGGCATTGGTATTTGTAGCACTGCCTGAAGTGGTGATCATTTGCCAGAAATCCGCCATATTGCTGTCGACCGAAAGATGTCCAGGAGTCCATGACGGGACATGGGTAAGCATGAAAGTATGGGCTGAGTTGTTGTTTTGCAGAAGGCCTTTTATCCAGTCCTGTTGCGCCTGGCTGACGCCGTATGACGGCTCAATCGCGTTTGAGGTAGCATAAAAACTGTCGGCAACGATGAAGAGAGAATTGCCTATACGGAATGAGAAGGCCAACTTATCGTAACCGGCGGGGCCGTTCTGCATCACGATGGGGGAGAGGTCGCTTGGCTTGTTAAACATGGCCTGGAATTCCGTCTGCCTGTCCAGGGGGGCCGGGGTTTCCCCACTCCTCGTGTATATCTCATGGTTGCCTATGGCGAAAGCCACGGGGATGCCCGCGCCCTCTATGCGATCCGTAAACCCGGTTTTGAAATCTGTCAAATTGGTCGTGCCACCCCTGTAGGCTGCGTCGCCGCCGAAGATCACTACCTTTGGGGCGGGGTTCTGGGCAAGGATAGAGTTCACGATGGGGATGAGAACACTCCAACTGATGACATCGCTGTTTGCATCCCCACGGGTGTCTGCCACCCAGACGAAACTCTGTGATTGGTCCGCATATACTGGAGTAACCCGGCAGATGATTGCAATAACAAGTGAGAATGTCATGAGAAGAAACGCAGATATCACATATCCGCTTCTGATTGACGTCATTTGCGGAATCCGGGACAAAATATATTGAACACAGACTGATAGGAATTTACTTTTCAGCATGCAATACGAATAACACAAGAAAAGTAAACTATCAATACGAACGTGCCGATATGAATCTGTTGACGCATAACTGCCGAAACCGTCAAGAGGTTCTTTTGGGTTGTTTCTCCAGTTTTTTTGCTGTTTTCTGTTGCTGCTTGTCAGTATTTTGCTTCTGGCCTTTTTCTTTGTCCTTCTTTCCCTTGTCTCCCATTGTTTTCCTCCCCTTCCTGTTGTCCTGCTATGTTGTTAGTTCCCGCCCCTTTTTGTCTTTCATCTTCCTGCAATTTCAGACAGTTGTCAAGAAAAATATAATTACAAAACAGCTATATGACTCTTTATGTTTTTCAAGGCAATTGTTCTCCGAATCCCGGGAAATATTTTTAAAAGCAAAAGCGTGCGAAACAAGGTGGATATTGACTTTACGGAGATTTCAAAAGTGGTAGCAAATGTTGCTACCACTTTCTCAGATACGTCCTCGTGCCTTCGATTGCAATCAAAGTTTTATACCCATAACTGATAACATATTATACTTCACGGATTTGCTTGGCTGTATTGCTTTTTCGGAGATTTTAAGAATTGCTGACACATTGTCAGCAATTTTCTCCGATGCGCATCCCGGTCTCCGTCCCTTGGCAACATTATGTTCAATTTCCTGTCTTTTCAAGAGGCTGTCAATTTGTTTTACTTCGTTTTTGTTTGGGAACCGGAAGTTCTTGTGCTGTTATCTTGATTAAACCCCTGATCCATTCCCGATCTTCAAATGCATCTTCTATTAGAAAATACAACTTAGCTCCGGGATATGGTGCAGCTTCAACAATATTGCTTATATACGCTCTGCCACCTTCAGTTGGTTTTATAAAAAGCTGATTATCACAAACGAGCGCCACGACTTTACTGTCACAATATATTGCATACTCACCGAACATTTTCTTGTGAGAAATAAATCCAGCATTTCCCATTTGGTCTACGATAAATTCAATGAAACTTTTGTCAGATGCCATTTTGATCCTCTTCGTGTCTATGAATTAATACAAAAGTGTTACCTATGTACCCGGAATAATCTGTTGCTTATGTGTCCGTTCGGTCATTATGGCCACCTTTTCTTTCTAAGAATGTATGGTCTATTGAACCACGCGAAATCAAGAAATTCATTCATGAATGGAACCCTAGGTTTGTTCCTCATTTCACCATCGTGAAGCTGGATTGCCATAGTTGTTACGAGCGACAAGAGCATCTTAAGTGGTTTGATAATCACCATCACATGGTAAATTACATGTTTTGCGGCAATGTCCTGTAATGTCGGCTGCAAAACCATTGTTTTAAGATCGAGAGGTCGGTTTTCCAGATCGTGGCCAACAACAACCGAGCGGCTCTCAATAAGCGAAGAAATAACGTTAGTTTTTTGCGTTATTTTTTTGATGTGTCTCGCTGAAACATCGCTTTCAAGCACTTTTTTCAGGATTTTTGACCACTCCGCCAGCGGATCTTTCGGCACAGTTTTGCCTGTCAGATGATCCAAATTGTGGTACCTATCGGTTTTTGCAAAATCCGACAGAAACTTAATAATTCGATCCTCGATTGAATCCTGCTTGATTTCTAAAAATTCCTTTACGTCTCTCGCGGTATCAAGTGATTTGCATGCAGAAAATAGACCCACCAAGTCATGACCTAAGCTCTTCAGCTTCAGTCCCGGTGGAATTGTTAGGCGGTTCTTGTTCATATGATCAATAACTAATATAGTCTTCATTAGCCTTTCAAAACCGATAGAAAGCTCAAAGAAGGCCAAATAGTACCCTCCTTTATTGCTTAAGTTTGCATTACGCAAGCCTGTGAGACCTGCACAAAGAGAGGAGCGGAAGAGATAACCCTCTTTTTGAAGTAGTACATACGTGGTATCGAATTCAAGAAAAGGTATGTCTATGGCTATTGCCTCCTATTTTATTTGGCTAACGCGGGCGTCACCCGGAGCTGGCTTTTTCGGCGATCGGGTGCACGCCATGGTTATGCCTTGTTCTATCGCCCCAAATATGTTCAATTTCGTGACCAAGCTCTATCGCCTGTTTGAGGATTGAAAGGGCTTCAGCGAATGGCTCTGCACGTTGAGCGGCAACGGATAGCAAACCGCCTGGCTTAACGTCCTGAATGATTGCTTCAAGCAGTTGATAAAATGTCACGACTTTCACCCGGATGCTACGATGAATTAGGTCGACCCGGTCCAGGTTGGCGTGATAGATTTTGAAATAGTTATCTGGGACCACAACCTGAAGCTGCCGAGTGCTACCTGGTGTTGAAAAAAGGTTTGCAACAATCTGTTCAGTGGTCTCGAGGTACCTGCGGTGCTTGATTATTGTGAGTATTGCCGACACCTCACAGACTATGGAGTCGGAAAGAGCGTTTACTGCTCGTCGTTCTTTAAGTCTTTCGATTATCATATTTGGAATAATCGCGGCAATAGCACCAGCCAAGGCGCCACCAATGGCCGCATAGACCGGAATCCACGGATTTTGCTGACCGAGTAATGCTTTCATGCTTTGTAAAATCTGCATGATTTTCTGTACGTCATCAAGGTTCATGAAGTCCTCATAGGCATAACAATTAACTATACATCTCTACAGCAATATATCCCGATATTCCTCTCCTGGTGCTGTATTTCCCCCTCCATGGCCGGGATATACAGCACACCCTGAAATACGTACAACCTTTCTATCCATCGAGGGGCTCCTCACGCTGATTCCCGGCTTGCCCAGCACGTGGAATATAGGGTCATATCTTTACGGTCTGTTGCCCAAACAACCATCGGGCACATTTGAGGTAGCAAGCCGGAAGAACTTTTTGCGAACCGCGACTTCGAGCATTTCTTGGGACCCTGCCGATAGGCTGAAATGGGCCTGCGGCCAGGCCACGTTCAGGCCAATTTTCATGTTCGAAGACCAGGTCAAGTTTGAAAATTGAATGGAAGCATATCGATGCATGGGTAAGAAAGCGCAGGGAGCAGAGAGTAAAACAGTGTTCCGGCGTGAAATAGATTTGAGCAACAGGGCGCTTATTATTGACAGCAGAGCCATGGAGTACCAAATGAGAGAGGACATTCCACATCACAATGTCATTATTTTTTTGATAGTTTGATATCCCCCTGATGCTTTTCAACCCCGATTCCCCCATGAATCTAAAAGGGCAGCTTCCGAAGATGTGATGGTTTATGCCGACCCAGCCCTTTTTTGTCTTTAATATTCCTGCAATTTCAGATAGTTGTCAAGAAAAATATAATTACAAAACAGCTATATCACGATTGCGGACACTGTGTCCGCAAATTCCCTCCGATACACACCCAGGTCCAGTAATGCAAGAAAACAAAACCTGACCGTGATAGTTTCTATCCTTACCATGGTAAGGGTTTTCTATGATTTAGAACCTCCCATAACTCATGTGTAACAGGAGTCTCGATCTCTAACCGCTTACCGAGGCGAAGGATCGTACCACCGAACAAATCACGTTCATCTGGTTTGTTCATGCACTCAAAATCACGCTGGAATGAAGTTTTTGTTTCATATGGGAAATTGCGACCTTTTTGATAGGAATCCATTATGATTGTCTCCGGCAAAACAATCCCTATCTTTCTGGAAAGCGCTACAATTTCATTCATGACAGAAAGGACGTAATTGCTCAAAGAACTCGATTCTATAACTTGTCCAAGCGTTTTATCAAAACTTGCCGTTACGAGACCAAAGGCTGCAATAAAAACATACTTTCCCCAGATTTCAGGGTAAACATCTTCAAACCATTCATACTTGATGCCACTTGTATGAAAAAGCTCGAAGAGTGGGTGGGGAGCTGCGTTAGCTGCTTGCGGGTCTTTACCGAGGAAAATTTTGCATGCTCCACCTTTTTGGGTCACTTTCCCATATGTTTCAATATGGGTACCCACATAGACACAAGCGGGCAAAATGTTAGCGGTGCTGAGGGTTTCTCTTATCCTTTCGTAGATATCAATACCATTCAGCAAGGGAACTATTAAGGTTGACCCCGATACTTTTCTCTGAAGCTGCAAGACGACATTCCTAAGGTCATAGGATTTAACACACAACAAACAGACATCAAGAACAGGCAGCTCTTCGATACGATCTGTAGCGAAAGTTGGCATGCAAACCCAATCCCCTTCAGCTGCGGTGCTGACATGGAGCCCATTCTTACGGATTTCGTCAAGGTGCTTGCCTCGTGCAATGAAGTAGGTGTTTATCCCTTGCGCAGTCCCCAGTTTGCAGATCTTACCACCGAAGTATCCACCAACACCCCCTACACCGATAATTCCAATATTTATGTTCATTTGCCTCGCATTATACTATATTAATCGAATAGTTCGCCTGATTTAACCTTATGGGGTATTGCAAGGTGGGCATATGCCTTCTCAGTGGCCTTTCTTCCCTGGGATGTTCGTATTATGAAACCCATTTTTAATAGGAACGGTTCTACCACTTCTATGAGGACATCGCTTTCAAGCTGAAGCGTTGCGGCAATGGCTTCGATGCCTACAGGCCCTCCTTTATAATTCAGTATAATCGTTTTCAAAAACTTTCTATCAGTTTCGCCGAGCCCGTATTCATCAACACCTTCTAATTTCATGGCTTCAAGGGCAACTTCCTTCGTGATATGTCCTTCAGCCCTTACCTGGGCATAATCGCGGATACGCTTTAGAAGCCTGTTGGCTGTTCTTGGCGTTCCTCTTGCCCTTTTTGCTGTCTCATAGGCCCCATCTTCATCTATTGCAATCTGGAGGATTGAAGCGGAGCGTTTGATGATGTGGACCAGGTCTTTTTCAGCATAAAAATCCAGGTCCCGCGTGATACCGAACCGATCCCTTAATGGCGATGAAAGAAGTCCCGCCCTCGTTGTAGCGCCGATTAACGTGAACAGTTCCAGTCTGTACCTGTGGGTTCGTGCATGCACCCCTTTATCAAATATGAAGTCAACGGCAAAATCTTCCATGGCGGGATACAGAAATTCCTCGACGACCTTTGGAATCCTGTGGATTTCATCGATAAAAAACACATCTCCTCTCTCCATGTGGGTAAGGAGACCCATCAAATCGCCGCCTTTTTCCAGCGCAGGCCCGGAAGAGGTGATAATTTTCGTTCCCATCTCGTTTGCAATGATATGCGCAAGGGTAGTTTTTCCAAGGCCGGGGGGGCCGTTAAAAAGAATGTGCTCCAAGGGCTCATTTCTCTTTAAAGCAGCCTCTATTGCTATTTTTAGTGTTTCTACAGCCTTGTCCTGCCCGACATATTCCGAGAGCATTTTCGGCCGTAAATTGATGTTTAATGCTTCATCCTGGTCTTGAACCACATCCTGTTTTGCAGCATGTGATGTTTTTACAGATTCTTCGTTTATCACTGTTTTTGACCTCTGTATACCTCTTCAAACAATTCCTCCGAAGATGCGATGTCGGGATTCCGTTTTATTGCCTCCTCGATCATCCTCCGGGCCTCTATTGTCTTATGGCCTAATTGATTGATGAGGACATATTCGACTTCCTTTTTGAAATCTTCTTTTGCTTCAACTGGCAGCGAAACTTCCGGTATCAATGCATATTTGGCAACTTTTCCCTTTAATGTGGCAACGATTTTCTCGGCCTTCCTTTCGCCAATGCCCTTTAAACGTTTCAATGCCTTTATATCCTTTTCCTCAATTGCACGGGCTATATCCCTTACCGGCATGACAATAGCCTTAATCGCTGCAACGGGCCCGATATCCTCAACGGAAATGAAAAGCTCAAAAAATTGCCTGTCTAATTCATTTTTAAACCCTACAAGAATAGGTTTGGGCTGCCTTTCGGTCTGGTTAAATGAGATATAAAGGCTTATTTCCGTATCCGGATCATGAGATTTCCTGATTTCACTCATTACATATGCAGGAATCAGTACATCGTAACCAATACCGCTCACCAGCAGGGTAATGCGATCGTCATATATCCTCTTCAGTTTCCCTTCCAGATAATTTATCATTTGACTCCCCGAAAGCTTTTTCTGTAATAGGCGGTAAGCGCTATTGCCAGTGCATCTGCCGAATGAAACGACAAGAGTTCACTGATTTTGAGCGCCTTCTGCGTGGCTTCTTTTATCTGTTTTTTGTTTGCGTTGCCGTATCCCGCAAGAGAACTTTTTACTTCTTTAGGTGTAATCTCAACCATTCGGATATTATTCTGAAAGACGGATAAGTATATAATGCCAAGCACCCCGCCTAACAATATGCCGGCCTTTGGATACCTGACTAAGGAAAAAATATTCTCGACAGCTACAAGCTCAGGATTGATAGATGTTATAAGGTGCTCCATATCATTGTATATCTGGGCCAGCCTGTCAGAAATATGGAGTCCGGGTGATGTCCTTATGCAGCCACATTTGAGGAGGGAAGGGGAAGCGCTATCATTGAATGTGATTGCACCAAAACCGGTACTGGCTAAACCAGGGTCGATGCCAAGAATGACCATAAGGTCTCATTTGCCGCTTGTTAATCTTTCCATTTCCTCAAAGGAAATGTCAAAGTTGGCGTATACATTTTGCACATCGTCGGAATCTTCAAGCATCTCCATGAGTTTTAGCATTGTTTCGGCGTTTTTGCCGTCAAGCTTTACCGATGTCTGAGGGATCATACTGATTTCGGAAACGGTATATTTTATCCCATTTGAGTCGAATACCTTTTTTACATTCTCGAAATCTGAAATATCGGTAATCACCTCTATCTCATTTTCATCTGCCGTAACATCTTCGGCACCTGCCTCAAGGGCAAGCTCCATAATTTTATCTTCATCAACGGTTTTTTTATCGAAGGATATATACCCTTTTTTATTAAACATCCAGGATACGCAGCCTGCTTCGCCCATATTACCGTTTAACCTCGAAAGGGTGTGCCTGACCTCTGCGGTTGTACGTTTTTTATTATCCGTTAACACCTCGATCAATATGGCTACTCCACCTGGTCCATACCCCTCGTATGTATACTCTTCATAACTCTCACCTTCAAGGCCCCCGGTACCTTTTTTGATTGCCCTGTCGATGTTATCTTTCGGCATATTTTCAGTTTTTGCCTGTGCAACGGCAACCCTCAATCGTGCATTTGCTTCCGGGTCGCCGCCTCCAATCCTTGCCGCAGTGGTTATTTCCTTGATGAGCTTGGTAAAGATTTTCCCTCTTTTTGCGTCGGCTGCACCTTTTTTGTGCTTTATTGAACTCCACTTGCTATGTCCTGACATTGGACCCCCTGAAAACAAAAATGGTGGGCAGTATAGGAGTCGAACCTACGACCTCTGGTATGTGAGACCAGCGCTCTAACCATCTGAGCTAACCGCCCATATTTTAATAATACACTATTTGCAAAATTAAAGTCAATGTTATCAACAATTTTAAAATAAGTGAA
>JAPLKA010000088.1 GCA_026388315.1 Pseudomonadota bacterium
AAAGCCTTCAAAGGAGAGTTGTGACAATGTCTGTTAAGAGCTTGGGGCTTGGTTTCAAGAACGACCGAACACCTAATCGTGCAGAATGAGCTTTTTTCCGAGCAGGATTATTCACCCTGCAATTGGCAATCGTTTGAAATCCGGGATAGAAGAACATCGATACATTATGATATGCATAGTGCCGGAATCAAGGGGGTAGAAATATTATGGCAGTCATGGAACTTCGAACAGTAGAAGATACAATCCTTTGGAAAACATTGAAGGCGTTGAACAACAAAAATGCTCACTTTCTATCTGCAAACGTTTTGGCTATATGCGAGGAGGCAGAAAATCGATCAAAAATCATAATAGAACACTTTCCTGAGTATACCATCCATGACCAAGTACACTTGCTGCGCGCTACGGAATTAATGGGGCTAATCCTTGGTGACAAAGTAAATGTTCTGAATGCTGTGGAATTATCTCTTCTGATTTTGTCTTCTTATCTTCATGACCAGGGCATGGTTCTTGAGGCTGATGAGCAGAACACACTCGAAGGGACAGCAGATTTTGTTTTGTTTCGTGACAATTGGTACCTCAATCATCCTAATAGGAAAGAAATTCAACAACAGATAGCAGGCAGGTCGGCAAGCGAGAAAAAACGTGATGAGCTTATAAGGAAGATAAACGAATTAGATTCCGGTATGGTAACTGCGTATTTGCGAACAACTCATGGTATTCGTTCTAAGGCGTTTGTGTTGAAACAATATGAGCATGACAGGCGCCTTGACATAGCCGGAAGAAATCTTTCGCACCTTCTGTCCCAGTTATGTCTATCACATTGCGAGCCAACGACAAGCCTAATACCAAATAATGGATTTAACTACGATGAGCAAGTGGGAACTTATGCGGTAAACATGCCTTTTCTTGCGGTGATTCTTCGTTTAGCCGATATTTTGGATTTTGATAGCGATCGAGCGCCTGACACTCTTTACCAAGCGATCCATTTTACCAATGACGTGAGCGTGCAGGAATGGGAGAAACATCGTGCTGTTCAAGGATGGACTATTTCGCAAGATTTGATTCGATTTACTATGTACTTTAAACACCCTGTTTATGAAGCAACTGCTCGACGATTCATGGATATGATTGATTCCGAATTAATAGAGTGTAAACAACTGATCAAACACTTTCCGGCAAATTGCAGCAATTATCGGTTGGACCTTCCTGACAGAGTGGATCGTTCGCGCCTTGGTCCACAAGGAAATGCCTATATTTATCATGATCTCGAATTTTCTCTGTCAAGAGACGAAATCATACGGTTGTTATTACTTGAAAAGCTATATAGAAATCCTTCTCTTTGCGTGCGCGAACTGCTTCAGAATGCCTTGGATGCTCTCCGATATAGAAAAGCTTTGCATTCTTGTAATGGAATAGACTGGAAGGAAGGCAAAGTTGAAATGCATCATGCAACGGATGATAATGGTTACGAAATTATTAGTTGTCGTGACAACGGCGTAGGAATGGATGAAAATACAGTCACAAGTTTTCTCTGCAAGGTAGGAAGGAGCTTCTATCGATCACCCCAATTTGAACAGGAGAGGCTTGAATTCCGGAAACATAATTGTGACTTTGACCCGGTATCCCGGTTTGGCATCGGATTTATGTCCTGTTTTATGCTGGGAGACAGGATCATCATTCAAACACGCAGGGATTACGGCGCAGGAAGAGAGTACGGCAGACCGCTGATGATTGAGATTAATGGACTGAGCAGCATGGTGGTGATAAAGGAGGGGACGGCCAACCTTGAAGTTGGCACAATGGTAACCATTGTTTCAAGGAAAAAACCCGGCTTCCTTGATGAATGGAAAGATCGAGTGAAATTGACTACAGTGCTGAAGGGCTATGCCGTTGCAGTGGAATTCCCAGTCCATGCCGACTGCTTGATTCCGGAAATAGCCGACACAGTAGAGATACCTCCGGAACCAGAAAAGATTCCTACACTGATGGAGTATGCAGGGTTGAAAAACATTGTCTCCTATGAGCAGAATTTTTGTGAAATAGATGTACGCTTAGGTGGATCAATGAGAGAGTCTTTTCTGATAGACCAGCAAGGATTGCCCGCGATAGAGAATGCAGAGGCTGCCTGGAAGACACGAGAAAATTCAAAAGATTGGGAACTTTTTGTTGGAGATAAAAAGATTGAAGATTATCCTTGGAATGAACATGATGGAATAACTATCAGCGCAGATGGGATTCTTATAGCCGGTGAACCCGGACGTGCTTCTTTTAAAAGAGATAGTCGGATTCTTGGATACACTAACTCTCAAATCTATGGCCCTATGGCTACGCTCCTTGATGTAAGAGGAGAGATGAAACCGGAACTGACCCCGGCCCGCACACGTCCAGACCGCAGTCTATTTAACTCTCCACCAGGATGGAGACGGCTTGACGAATGTGTAGGTGAGGCTTCTGGCAAGATATGGGGTAAGGTTGCTACACGACTTGAAGAAGGTTTATTACAAGAGACGTTTTGGAAACTTGGAACAATCTATAGAGCTTCATTCAGAAATATTACCCCTGAAGCTCTGTGGAGTAATGTGGGAGTATCGGTTATTGGTTCCAAAACTGTCTGGCCAAAAATCAGTCATCTGGGGAAGCTTACGATAGATAAAGCGGAACGTGGGTTTAAACTGAGGACAGAGGATGGTAGCACTATTGGTCCTGATGAAAACCTGCAACGATGGGAGGAAACTGGGACTAACCACCCCGAGTTGCTATACAAAATGAACTCATTGGTACTGCTTATGAGCGTTGCGATAGTGGAAGATAAAAATATTACTCTGATGCCAGAGGTTCCTAATCCTTTTGATGGTTTGTTATCCCATTACTATGTGGGTGAAAGAATATTAACCGGTTATCTTATTCCTTTCAAGGGGGTTGCTTCAAAGGCTATTGCGCTTCAAACTCCTATAGGGATAGCAAACAGGTCCCATCCTTTGTCGCAACTTTATGTTAAAAGTCGGTTGTTGAAAAAGAAAAACGATATAGAAGAATTTGCATCTTATTTTCTTACATTCATTACGTCAATACTGAACCTTAATGAGAAGTCCGGTTCATTGGAAAAACCCGAGTATGGGCACAAACAGATTGGTTACCAGTATTTTGAGGTAGACTGGCAAAATTATGATATGTGTCTCAAGCCACCATATACTGTTTGGGTTCAGGGCAAGGGATGGACCATAATAGATGAGGGTTTTTTTGAACGGTGGAAAACCATCTGAACCGGAATGGGGTCGGACAAAACCCTTGAGAATATTGGATTATGGATTATCTTCTAACCCTTACTCCTTAATCCATCAATCCTTAATCCACTTTTTTGGCTTAAAGTACTGTTTTTTTGGGGGGGCAAAACCGGTAAAGAAGGCTGGACTGAATTTCAATTTGTTTGAAATTATGCGGGGGAAAGTATAAACTCTATATTATATCCTTGTAACTCCAGGGAGTAAGGAGGTGTTTATGGTTACAAGAACCTTGAAACTCGATATTTCTTTTCAGGAACTTCTTGCCGTTGTAGATCAGCTTGAATTGGATGAAAAAATGTTTCTCAAGAGGAAACTGGACAGGGAAAAGGTTCCTTCATGGCAGGAACGTTTTGGAAGAGCGCTTCAACAGCTTGGTAATAAAAACAAAAGGTTTACAACAAAGGAAGTGCTAACCGATGTCGAACGGGCCATTTCCGATGTAAGAACAAATGTATAGAATTAAGGCTGTTTTAGACACTAATATTATTTTCAGTGGTATCGTCTCGCCAAAAGGCTCACCAAGAAAACTTCTCGAATTAGCAAAAGAAGAAACATTCAAAGTTGTAACCTCGATTTTGATAAATCGGGAAATCCTTGAAGTTCTCCACAGGGGTCACATATACACGAAATATGGTCTCAATGAGGCTATCATAGATGACATTGCTTCTTTTCTTTATGAAGGTGCAATTTTAACAGAAGATTCGTATGAAATTATGAAAGTCAAAAGAGATCCGGAAGATGATAAATTTATCAACTGTGCCATTGAAGGGGAAGCAGACTACATAGTTTCCGGCGATGGGCATCTGCTCGATCTGAAACATTATAGCGGCATCCAGATTATTAATGTAAATAGCTTTTTGAGAATATTGCAAAAAGCGTAACGTCAATTCTGGTAAAGAACAACATCGAGGTAGATTTACAAGACAGTACATAGTACATCGTACATCGAGAAAAGGCTCTTAACGAAGTACGAACGACGAAGTACGAACCACTGAATTAAAAAGAGGGGGAGAAAGATGGCGACAAAGAAAACAGTTGAAAGTCCAGAGTTTATGTATCTGCCTCTGGAGAGCATTATTGTGGAAGAACAGATTCGCTCAGGGATCGACACGGAGAGTGAGTCCTTCAAGGCCCTCATGGAATCCATTAAAGACAAAGGTGTCTTAGAGCCCGTCCTTGTAACACCAAAAGACGGCAAATACCTCCTCCTCTGCGGGGAGAGACGCTTTCTTGCTGCCCAGAAGCTGGGGCTCCCAACAATACCGGCGCGCATACTTGATGCGATCACCCAGAAGGATGAAATCCTTGCCTTCCAGCTAACAGAAAATCTCCAGCGGGAAGACTTGAATCCAATGGATCAGGCAAAGGGCATATTGGCATATATTCAGGCTAAACATCCCGATAAAGGATATGATGTAGATGGTGTAATGAGTGACTTAATAAAATACGATAGAAAACCCGAACTTGTGTCAGACGAATTAGTCGCAACTGTTGCGACTACTCTTCAAATCTCCGGAAAGTCAACAAAGACGCTATTTAACGGACTTTCACTTCTAAAACTTCCCGATGAGATTCAGGCAGCAATTCGGGCAGAAACACTCCCCGTTTCTCAAGGATATCTCTTCGCCGCTAACCTCGAATGTCCTGATCGTGTGAAGGCAGTGAATAGTAGATAGTGAATAGTAGATAGTGAATAGCTAAAAAGGCAGAAAATATGAAATGCCGTGAATGGCAAATAGGTTTTTGACTAACGACTGTTCACTAACGACTATTCACTGAAGTAACAATGTTTTCTTGCTTCTTTTACAAACAGGGTTTATAAAATATGCACGATGGGTACATACCGTACAGAAAGAGATTTTCTGGGTGAGATGGAGATTCCGGCAGATGCCTATTATGGCATTCATACCCTCCGGGCAGTAAAAAATTTTCCTATATCATCATTCAGGGTGCCCCAGGAACTCATTCAGGCACTGGCAGAGGTAAAAGAGGCCTGTGCCCTCGCAAACATCAAGGTCAAACTACTCGATCAAAAAATAGGTGAGGCAATATTAGAGGCTACCAGAGAAATCCAAAACGGAAAATTCTCTGACCAGTTTATCGTAGATGCCTTTCAAGGCGGGGCCGGTACTTCCACCAACATGAACATGAATGAAGTTCTTGCCAACAGGGCCATCGAAATCCTGGGCGGTACAAAGGGCGACTATCACTTTATAGACCCGCTGGAACATGTCAATCTCTCCCAATCCACAAACGATGTTTACCCGACGGCGCTCAAAGTGGCAGCCATCCGATTAGTCATTACCTTAAGTGAGGTTATTGCGCAACTCCAAGGTGCTTTTCAGGAAAAAGAATCGGCCTATGCCGGCATCCTCAAGCTTGGCCGGACTGAAATGCAGGATGCAGTCCCTATTACCCTCGGACAGGAGTTCGGGGCTTATGCAGAGGCCGTTGCGCGTGATAGATGGCGCCTTTTCAAAGTCGAGGAACGTTTAAGACAGGTAAACCTGGGCGGTACAGCGATAGGGACCGGCCTTAATGCAGAGCGTGAATACATTTATGCTGCTATTGAAGAATTGCAGAATATTACGGGCCTCGGCATCGCGCGGGCAGAGAATATGGTTGACGTTACACAAAACGCCGATGTCTTCGTTGAAGTCTCAGGGCTTGTAAAGACGGTTGCAGTTAACCTGGCAAAGATAGCAGGCGACCTGAGATTGCTCTCTGCCGGCCCTCGCGGCGGTCTGGCGGAAATTTCGCTGCCCCGGCAACAGGCAGGCTCTTCGATCATGCCGAATAAAGTAAATCCTGTAATTACGGAGATGGTTACCCAGGTAGCATTTCAGGTAATAAGCTGCGATCAGGCTATTACCATGGCTGCATTATCGGGACAGCTTGAATTAAATGCCTTTTTACCGCTCATCACCTTTAACCTCATCAACGCCCTTAAGCTCCTCATTAATGGAGTTACAGTTTTCCGTACCCGTTGCATAGAAGGCATTGAGGCCAATACAGATCGCTGCAGGCAATGGCTTGAAGAAAGTCTTTGTCTTGCTACTGCCCTCGCCCCGTATATCGGATATGACAAGGCAGCAGAACTCTCTAAAAAAGCAGCATCTGAGGGCAAAACCATTCGCGAAGCTGCAATAGAGGACGGATTGTTCACCAAGGAAGAACTTGATGCCATATTCATCCCACGTGAACTTACGAGGCCGGGCATCGCCGGTGGTCAAAAACTGAAACAAAGAAAGAGAGGTTAATTGCTTTGGTTGATACAACACTGAATCAAACACCCCGCGGAAGCAGATTGCATATTGCGATCTTTGGCCGCCGTAACGCCGGCAAATCGAGCCTGATCAATGCATTAACAAATCAGAATATCGCAATTGTCTCAGATATCCCGGGCACAACTACAGACCCTGTATACAAATCGATGGAGATACTTCCTATTGGTCCTGTTGTGCTCATCGATACGGCGGGTATAGACGATATAGGCCAACTGGGCGCTTTAAGGATGGAAAAGGCCTTTGCAGTCCTTGCAAAAACCGACCTGCTTCTGCTTGTTATTGATCCGGCAACAGGCGCCGGGACGCATGAAAAGGATGTCATCGGCCGTGCAAAGAAAAACAAGGTGCCCGTCATAGGCGTGCTCAACAAAATAGACCTCTTTCCGCAGGCATCAACAGAGGAACTCAGCGCCCGGTTAAATGTGCCCGTAATCCCGGTGAGCGCCCTAACCCGCCGGGGAATCCATGAACTTAAAATGGCCATGATAAAGTCAGCGCCAAAAGACTGGATGTCCCCTACTATACTTGGTGATTTGATTTCACCGGGAGATACCGTTGTGCTTGTAACGCCTATAGACCTCGCTGCGCCGAAGGGGAGATTGATCCTCCCGCAGGTACAGACAATACGTGATATATTAGACAATGATGCCATGGCTCTGGTAGTAAAAGAAAGGGAATTAAAAGCAGCCCTTGCAAATTTAAAGAGCAAACCCCGCCTTGTTGTTACCGATTCGCAGGCCTTTCTAAAGGTCGCGGCAGACACACCGAAAGATGTGCTTATGACATCCTTTTCGATCCTCTTCGCCCGCTATAAAGGCAATCTCACCACCCTTGTTGAAGGCGCAAAGGCCATTGAAAATCTGATGCCCGGTGATAAGGTCCTTGTTGCAGAGGCATGTACACACCACAGGGTTGAAGATGACATAGGAACCGTGAAAATTCCCAGGTGGCTCCGGCAGATTGTGGGAGGACCGCTCGATTTTACGTGGGTCAGCGGCTTTGAACTCCCGCCCGATCTGAATGATTACAAACTGATTATTCACTGCGGGGCGTGTATGATAAACCGTAAAGAAATGCTCCACCGTCTCGTGACCGCCCAGCAGGCAGATGTGCCAATCGTTAATTATGGCGTCCTCATCGCATATGTGCTTGGTATCCTGAAGCGTGCGCTTGCACCGTTCCCCGAAGTACAGCAGATCCTCGAAGAGGCAAAAGACTAAGAGCTATTTACTTTTATCAAGACCGGCCATATATTTAGCCTATGGAGATTTCAATGCAGGCTGATTTCATTGATGAACAAAAAATAAGTACTATTTTAGAAGAAGCGAAGGGTGCAACTGATGATGAAGCCAAAGCCATTATTGCAAAGGGAAGAGACGCAAAAGGATTGACCCCTTACGAAACAGCCGTTCTCCTGCAAAGCGACAACAAAGAGATCATGGAACTGATGTATGATGCGGCACATGAGGTCAAAGAAAAGATTTACGGCAAAAGACTTGTCTTCTTTGCTCCCCTCTATATAAGCAATTATTGTGTCAATAACTGTGTTTACTGCGGATACCGCATCGATAACAGGATAAGTCGCCGGCGATTAAGCCCGGAAGAGATAGAACGGGAAGTCGTGGCGCTTGAAGCAATGGGACATAAGAGAATCGCATTAGAGGCAGGGGAAGACCCAAAAAATTGCCCGCTCGATTATGTTTTGGATTCAATACAGAAAATTTATACGGTAAAGGAGAAGATGGGCAGTATCCGGCGGATAAATGTAAACATTGCTGCCACTACGGCTGATGACTACCGGAAATTAAAAGAAGCCGGAATCGGGACATATATTCTCTTTCAGGAAACCTACCACCGCCCCACTTATGCAAAGATGCATCCTTCAGGACCCAAAAAGGACTATGACTGGCACACTACTGCCATGGACAGGGCCATGAAGGGCGGAATTGATGATGTAGGTTTCGGGGTTCTCTTTGGTCTTTATGATTTTAAATTCGAGGTTTTGGGACTGCTTTTACACTCTCTTCACCTTGAAAAACGTTTCGGTGTTGGCTGCCATACTATTTCCGTACCGAGAATGCGTCCGGCAACAGGCGTAAATCTCACAACCTTCCCCCATCTGGTAAGTAATAACGATTTCAAAAAGCTTATCGCTGTTATCCGCCTTGCCGTTCCTTATACGGGAATGATTCTATCCACCCGTGAGCCTGCTGAATTCAGAGATAAAATCCTGTCTCTCGGTATCTCACAGTTAAGCGC
The DNA here is from genome assembly GCA_026388315.1 of Pseudomonadota bacterium. Classification (NCBI taxonomy): domain Bacteria; kingdom Pseudomonadati; phylum Pseudomonadota; species Pseudomonadota bacterium. Next base: position 8,831 of record JAPLKA010000088.1, read on the forward strand.
AGGCTCCTGTACAGGTGTCGGAGGATATCACAAAGGCATTGAAAAAATTCAGGTTGAAACCGATGGTCAATTTCAGGTGGAAGATCAGCGCAGCACCGATGAAGTGCTCCAGAGTGTATGCACTTCAGGATATATACCGAGTTTCTGTACCGCCTGCTACCGTAAAGGCAGAACAGGTGACCGGTTTATGCCGCTGGCAAAGTCCGGCGAGATTCAAAATATCTGCCAGCCGAATGCAATCCTTACCTTTAAGGAGTTCCTGCTCGATTACGCTTCAGACGAAACAAAAAGACTCGGCGAAAAAACGATTCAAGATCATCTCCATATGATTCCAAACCCTAAAATACGGAAAGAGACAGAGGGCAGGCTTAAAAGACTTGAGAATGGAGAGCGCGATCTGTATTTGTAGACACTTACCTGAAATGCCTCTGTCTTAAAAATTTGGATATACCGGAACACTGTTTCCCTCCCTGCTTCGCTGCGCGCGGTATACCCACTACGACTCGGAATGCATTCAATCTGCGAACTCGTCGTTCCTCCTCAAACAGCGCAGATTACCCTTCGGGACATTTTTCCTCGTCAAGTGGGTCCCCCAACCGTGCTCGAAGGCGCGACTCGGAAAAAGTTCTTCCGGCATTATACTGTTAAAACAAAGTTGAGGCATTACGCTTGTTTTGATTTCTTGATTGAATGTCCCGGACCTTTCCCGACAGTTCTGCCCAGCGATTGGATTCTCGTTACAGCAGAATACAAACTTTGGTCGGCGGACTCATCGACACCCGGTTTCCCCGGATATAACATATAATCTTTTCGATATACTGAGGGTGTATTGTTAGGCATGAAAATGTTTGCACCCCTCTGAAGCACAAAATTTCTCCCCTCTCCCGGAAACACTGCATCAAAGGCCGTAGTTGCCGGTATATGGGCATCAGGATTAAAGATACGCAATACAGCGAGGGCTTTAAAGAATACTTCAGGATTTCCGTCATATGGATTTTTTCCCTGTCCCAGAGGAGTCTCAGGGTGGGGTATAAAAGGCCCAATGCCTATCATGTCGAGGTCAAGTTTGCGACAGAGAAGAATATTATCCGCCAGTATCTCCAGTGTCTCTCCCGGCAGACCTATCATAAACCCGCTCCCGGTTTGGATACCGAGGTTCTGAAGGTCATTAAGACATCTCAATCGCTCCGCCAGGGTAGAATCGGGGTGCAACTTATCAAAAAGTGCCGGATCGCTTGTCTCAAATCGCAGAAAATAGCGATCCATGCCACATTCCCGCCAATAGCGATATGTGTCATAAGAACGGTTACCCACCGATACGGTAACAGTTAAGGAAGTTTCTTTCTTTATTCTCTTAATTATTTCTCCAAGTTCTTCGTCTCTGATACCGGGGGTTTCACCTGATTGGAGAACAATGGTCGTCTGCCGAGTTCCCGCCATTGCATATGCCGCCTCCAGGATTTCTTCGGCCTGCATAGTATACCGTTTTACGTTTCTGTTGGATGCCCTGATACCACAGTAAAGGCAGTTGTTTGCACAAATGTTGGAAAACTCAATGATACCACGTATGAATATATCATCGCCCATATACTGGCGACGTATTGAATCGGCCTCACGATAAAGCCTCTCCAGCTCTTCGCCTTCAGCCTTCAAAAGCTGTATTGCTTTCTCTCTTGTGTAATCAATATTCATTAAGATTGAAGAAAGGAAATTACCATCAATTACAATAAATTACTCTACCACTACCGGCTCAGGCTGTGCTCCAAAATCATTCATCGGGTACCTTCTCAGGGCGGAGGCCATAAAATTCATCCATATGGGCAGGCAGACCCGTGCGCCGCTCTCCCCTTTACCGAGGGTCGTCCGTGCGTCGAATCCAACCCATACACCGGTTGCTATATGAGGAGAATAACCGATAAAGAGGGCATCGTAGTAATTGCTTGTGGTGCCTGTCTTGCCGGCAACAGGAAAGCCTATCTTCGAGGCCCCTTTTGCGGTTCCATACTCGGTTGGCCCTTTGAGTAAAATATTCATTTTTTGCGCTATTTCCTCGGGCATTACCCTTTCTTTCTCGACTCCGTTTTCTTCAAGGATATTCCCGTCTCCATCTACAATCTTTCGAATCATAAGAGGTCTTACCCTGTACCCACCATTTGCGAAGGCCGAAAAGCCCTTCACGAGGTCGAGGAGCGTCAAATTGGAGCTTCCCAAGGCAATAGAAAGATTATTCGGCAATTCTGTATTTATACCAAGTCCGGCCACCGTCTCTTGCACAGCACTGACGCCAACATCTGCAAGCAGGCTCACCGTAGCGGCATTCTTTGAATAAGCAACGGCATCCTTTATGGTAATTTGTCCTTCGTACTTCCCGTCATAATTTCTTGGCGTCCATGCTCCACCAGGGCCACCAGGGTATGACCTTGGTTCATCCGCAATTAAAGAATCAATATCATAACCCTTCTTCAAAGCAGTAACATAGATAAAAGGTTTAAATGCACTGCCTGATTGCAATTTAGCTGAAACAGCCCTGTTATAAGGGCTTTTTTCAAAATCCCTCCCTCCAACCATGGCCAGAACATACCCGTTACTTACATCCATGCTCAATAGTGCACCTTCAACCTTCATAGTCCTCACAGGCTGGAATGTATGTATCTTCTTCTTGCCCTGCCCGTTATATATCGCCTTTACAACATCTCCCGGCTTATACGGGAAATCATCCATTGCAAGGGTTCCTTTTTCCTTGCCGATTAAAACAGAATAACCGCTCTTTATTCTTTCCGATATGAGAATATTGTATGTTTTCCCCGGTAAAAGATTAGAAAGTTTAAGGTCTCTATCCCCTGTTCTCATGAAGCCATCCCACTTCTTCTTCTCAAGGCGGTATGCAACGGTATATTCACCCTTTCTCTGCTCATACTGTGTCAGACCTCTTCTGACTGCATCTTCTGCCAATTTCTGAAACTGGGGGTCCACAGTTGCATATATCTGTATCTTGTTCCTGGAAAAAACACCTTTCCCGTACTTTTCTTCCACGTACTGAAATACAAAATCCTTGAAATAACTATCGGTAAAAACCCCGTTATCTTCCCTTATTGCTATCCTCTCATTTAACATTTCCTTTTTTGTTTTTTCGTTTATCATATTCTTTTCAAACATCTGATCAATAACATACTCCTGTCTCGCCCTTGCATTTCCGGGGTGCCTTTTGGGTGTATTTCTGGACGGCGCCTGCACGATCCCGGCAAGGAGGGCTGCTTCAGCTCTCGTCATCTCCCAGACATGTTTTCCAAAATAGACCTGCGATGCAGCCTCGACTCCATATACCCCATGTCCCATGTATATGTTATTCAGATAGAGATTGAGGATATCTTTTTTCGTCAAATATTTCTCTAATTTATAAGCAAGGATAGCCTCTCTTGCCTTCCTTAACATACTCCTCTCAGGTCCTAAAATAAGCGTTTTAATAACCTGCTGGGTTATGGTGCTGCCTCCCTGGACAACCTTTCCGTGCACAACATTCTTCCATAGTGCCCTTACAAGGCCCTGAAACTCAATGGCGCCGTGGTTAAAAAAATCGGCATCCTCAGCAGCAAGAAAGGCCGACCTCACATGTTTCGGTATCTTGCTGTAGGGAACAAAAATTCTGTTATCGGGAACAATAAGATAAACAAGCTGGTCATTTACACCAAAAATACTGCTTGCAGGTTTGTTTTCAAGGTTTTTCAGGACTTGAACTGACGGGATATCCTTTATAACGTAAAGAGCATACCCCACCGTCATGAAACAGAGCGAAAGGATTACCAATAAAATGAGGTAGAAAGGAAGCTTCTTCTTCAAAATATAATCTTACCCTTTTTCACGTCATACACACCAGAGACAGTAAGCCTCAACTCTACGATAGAGGTAAACGTCAAAAAACCGATTGTCCATAAGGGATCGTCGAGTGTGCTGCCTCTTTCTCTGAAAACTTTGTTGCCTTTACGCAACTCTTCGGCAAGCTCTCCTATGCTCAGGCTGGACATGGTAGCGCCGTTGGGGAGGGGCAAAACGTACAGCACCTTGCCTTTATCTACAAGCACGATTCCGCCGCCTATATTCAGGGCTGTATTGGCTGCAAGCTGCATATCCGTATCGTCAAAACCCGCAACAAGCAAGCCATGTGTTTCGTGTGCAATCGTAGAGGCAAAACCACCGATGTCTGCGCCAATTCCCCTTACAAACCCCCTGCCCCACTTCTTTTTTTCCCTTCTCGTATAGAAGATTTTTCTTATATCATGCTCCTTCTGAGGCATTATAAGCTTCGCATCCAGGAGAACCGGCATATCAATCCTCCGTGTAACTGTCCTGTCCACAACGTCAATGACGGGGATTGTCTCTTCACCTTTCCATTCGATTGATAATTCATGCTTCTCGATATTTTTAAAGACAAAAGGATTATATGCATTCCCTATTTCCGGGAATGGAGTTGATTTCACTATTAATGCACCTTCCTCAGCCACCAGCCTTCCCCTCTCAATAACCTTCACCGGCGTTGGCTTCTTGAGGTCTTCAAGGAGCAGGATATCAGCAATCCTGCCCGGAGCAATACTTCCCACCTCGCCTTCCATACGAAAATACCGCGCCGGATTCAACGTGGACATTTTAATGGCATCAATCGGGTCGAGGCCGAAATTGATAGCCTCTTTTATAACAAAATCCATATATCCTCTCTCCAATAAGTCGCCCGCAAAGATGCCATCAGAAACGAGCATCATGGAATCCTTGGGCAACTCATTCATCACAGGGCAGAGTTTTTCAAAATCACTCCTGATAGAGCTGTGTCTGACCATCGTATACAATCCAAGACGGACCCTGTTCCGCAAATCGGATTCCCGAATCGATTCATGGCAGGAGGTAATCCCTGCTGCAACAAGGGTATTGAGCTTGTCATAGGAAGCGCCGAGCGTATGCCCCTCAACATTTTTTGACAAAGACCTCGCAATAAGGATTTTTTCAAGGATACTATCTTCGTTATCCAATATCCTTACATATGGCGACAATTCACTGATGGAAACACACTCCCGGTAACGTGCAAAGAGTTTCCAGATTTCATGAATGGAAAAAAGCTCCCCGCCTTCAATATCGGGGTAAGGAGGATACGCTGCCGGTACACCCCACAAAAATTTCACCGCAAACTTATCACTTGTTTTTAAAACTTCGATAAACCCTGCCACACCAATTGAATTAATCATATCATGGGCGTCTGAAAATATCGTGGTAGCCCCTCTCGTTACCACAAAATCGCCAAACGTCGATGGATTGTAAAAAAGGTCAGCATGGCCGTGGGCATCTATATAGCCCGGCACAGCGACATATCCCTTAGCATCGGCAACAATTGTTTCATCGCCTATAAGCGGCTCTTTTTCTCCAACATATGCAATCCATGACTTATAAACCCATATATTTCCTTTAAACATACTGCCACTGAAAACATCCAGAATCTCTGCATCTTTCAGGATTAAGTCCGGTGGCATTTCACCGTTGGAAACATGTATTAATCCTTTCACATCCTTCAACGTCTTCTCAATCATGTAACGCCTCGTTTTAAGCTGTCAGCCTGTTTATAGTAAGGGGTCAAGGGTCCGAGGATTCGAGGGTTCAAGGGTGCCGGCAGTTCCGGGATCAAAGATGTTTTCACACGAACTCTTGGCCCCTCTGCCCCTGAATTATTTCATAATATCGCGCATGTAACTATCGCTTTAGCCACCATTTGCCCATCAACGGTTTTAACATCAACATCTGAAACCGCAAATCTTTTCCCTTTGTGTATCACCCTGCCCTCAGCATACACCTTAACATTCTTAACGGGCATAAAGTAATTTATCTTCATTTCAAGCGTGAGCGCCTTTTCTTCATCACTGAGTATCGATAACACGGAGTTTACACCTGCAGAATCTGCCAGACTGGCTATGGCGCCGCCATGAAAATACCCAAAGGGGTGAGTCAGGTGGTCTTTAAAATCAATTGCAAGTTTTGCAAACCCCTCGCTTATCCCGACAACCTCGATACCAAGGTGTTTAAAGTACGGCGTTTCTTTCGCAAGTTTTAGCTGTAAATCCACATTCATACGAATTGTATTAAAATCTATCCCAAAATATCCATTTAATCAATAAAAAGCTATTAACATCAACTATCAGTTATCAGCCATGAGCTACCCAACCGCTCTATTCTCTTGTATTGGCCATGAAAAATTACTATAATCTTCCGGGCAAATACTCAAGGAGGCCATACGATGGAAATGATGGAAGGGCATATCTATAAGGCTTTTGATATGGAGCTTAAAGAGTTGAAAGAACGGCTTCTTTACGCAGGAGGTATTGTGGAAAGGGCATTTCAGGATGCCATAAAAGCGCTCCTTGACCGTCGTTCGGAGGTTGCCGAAAAGGTAATAGAAGACGACGACATCATCAATGCGAAGGAGGTAGAGATTGACGAGTTTTGCCTGAAACTCCTCGCCCTCCGGCAACCGGCAGCGAGGGATTTGAGATTCATCACCACCGCCATTAAAATAAATTATGACCTCGAAAGGATCGGAGATCTTGCAGTAAATGTCTCTGAGCGTGTCCTTGAATTAAACAAGGAACCGCAATTAAAACCATACATCGACTTACCCACCATGGCAAGCATAGTGCAGCTCATGGTCAAAGAAAGCCTTGATGCCTTTGTAAGAGAAGATGTCGAGCTGGCCATGAAAGTTACAAGAGACGACGAAAAGGTAGACCAGCTTCTTGACCAGATCTTCCGTGAGTTATTGACCTATATGGGGCAGGATTTACGAACCATCACACGGGCAACGAGACTGCTCTTTATTGCGAAATACCTGGAAAGAGCGGCTGACCATGCCGTGAATATTGCCGAGCTGGTCATATTTATGGTGGAAGGAAAAATAATCAGACATCTGAAGGTTCTTCCCGAGGAATAGATTTCATGCATAAAATTCTGAGTACAATTTTTCTTCTTTTCGTAATATTGCCGTTCACCTGCTACTGTAATTTTAACCAGGGCACAACAAACAAAAAGCATACCGTTACCATAGCCGGATCAACATCGGTCATGCCATTTACAGAGAAACTCGCCGAGCACTTCATGGTTGACCACCCCGATCATGTAATAGACATACAGGGTGGCGGATCTACCGCAGGGATTCAGGCATGTATGAATAACACTGTTGGTATTGGCATGTCATCGCGGCAGCTCAAAGAACAGGAAATGGCATTAAAAGAAATTATCATCTGTTATGATGGAATTTCTATTGTAGTTCATCCAAAAAACCCGATCAGGGAGCTTACATTAAAACAGGTAAGGGACATTTTTAATGGCCGGACAAAAAACTGGAAGGAATTGGGATGGGTTGACAGAAGAATTGATGCAGTGTCAAGAGAGGAAGGTTCGGGAACCAGGGGCTCCTTTGAAGAGTTGGTCATGGGAAGCGAAGAGATCGATGACAGCATCATGGTGCAGGATTCTAACGGTTCAATCAGAGAGGTCGTTGCAACCGATCCTTACGCTATCGGATACATATCCCTCGGTCTTGTAGATAGCAGGGTTAAAGGTCTTTCCATAGGCGGGGTTGCGCCAAACCTCGAGAATATAAAAAACAAAAAATATAAGATTATCCGTCCTTTTATATATGTAATAAATGGAGAGCCAAAGGGTACTGCGAAAACATTTATCGATTTTGTACTTTCCGGAGACGGGCAGAAAATATTGATTAAAGAAGGTTTGATAAGCATATATGATTAAAACAAGAATCGACAAAGAGTTTGCGGTAAAGATAATCCTCACGATATTTGCCTTTTCTTCTCTCCTCTTTCTATTTCTCATCTTTTCTTTTATTCTCTTTGAAGGCCTGCCGCTTTTCCTCAAAGTTGGTCTGAAAAAAATAATATTAGGTTTTAAATGGGCGCCTACAAAGGGCTCTTTCGGGATATTCCCCATGATCATATCCTCCTTTTTCGTAACCTTCGGGGCACTTATAATCGGTGCGCCATTGGGACTTTCCTGTGCAATTTACCTTTCCGAATATTCCAGTAAAAAGATGAAGATGTTTTTAAAGCCTGCTCTCGAACTATTGGCAGGCATCCCCTCGGTTGTTTATGGATTTTTGGGTGTTATCTACATTGTTCCTATCATAAGAAATAATTTTGGTGGCGCTGGTTTTTCCCTCCTCGCTACTTCTATTATCCTCGGTGTAATGATTTTGCCTACAATAATCAGTATATCCTTTGATGCAATTATGAGTGTTCCCAAAACATATAGGGAGGGTTCTTTTGCCATGGGTGCCACTAAATGGCAAACAATCTATAAGGTGGTAATACCCTCCGCAAAATCAGGGATCCTCGCAAGCTTCATTCTTGGCATGGGCAGGGCCATAGGTGAAACCATGGCGGTTATCATGGTTGCAGGTAATGCGCTGAAAATACCAACAAACATTCTTGATCCCCTGCGAACCCTCACCGGAAATATCGCACTTGAACTTGCCTATGCCACGGGAGACCACAGGATGGGTCTATTTTCAACAGGGGTTGTTCTCCTCGTTATCATCATGATTCTCAACTATATTGCAAATTTCGGGATAAAGAGAAGGGTAATAAAATGAGGATAAATCCAAGAATAGTCGATAGAGTTGTCAAAGTGGGGTTAACTTCACAGGCATTTTTTACTGTCGGCATTTTAGTGGCAATTATTGCTGTTATTTTTTTCAAAGGTTTCCCCAATATCAATATGGAATTCATCTTCTCCTTCCCTGAAGATATGGGTAGACATGGCGGTATATTTCCTTCAATAGTGGGTACTATACTTATCGCACTCCTTTCAATACTTCTTGCCACACCATTAGGGGTAGGCACTGCAATTTATTTAACAGAATATACCAAAGAATCGAGATTGACGAAAATCGTCCGGTTTGGTGTAGAATCGCTTGCGGGCATCCCGTCAATACTGTATGGTCTCTTCGGTTTTATATTTTTTGTGATAAAACTTAAAATGGGATGGTCACTTCTGGCAGGTGTGCTCACACTTACCATCATGATCCTTCCTACGATAATCAGAACGAGTGAAGAGGCAATAAAGGCTGTACCAAGAAATTTAAGGATTGTAAGCTATTCTTTAAGCGCTACTAAATGGGAAACAGTGGCAAAAGTCGTGCTACCTTCTGCTTTCCCGGGCATTTTAACGGGCATTATGCTGAGTGTCGGAAGGGCGGTAGGTGAAACAGCAGCAACAATATTTACTATGGGAAGTTCTCTCAGGCTCCCCACATCGCTTATGGATTCAGGCAGAACACTGGCCGTTCACTTCTATATCCTCGCACGAGAAGGGATATCAATGGAAAAGGCATACGCTACGGCACTTGTGCTGGTTTTAAGCATACTATCGATTAACATTATTGCTTATTACATTATGAACAGAGTAATTTCAAAATATTCTTAGATAAATATGGACATTAAAATACAGGTCGAAACATTAAAAATCTTCTTTGCCAAAAACGAGGTCTTAAAAGGCATCACTATAGATGTTTATAAAAATAAGATCACCGGATTTATGGGACCCGCCGGAAGCGGGAAATCAACCTTAATATCCGCTTTCAACAGAATGATAGAATTTGAAGAAGATGTGAAAATTGAGGGAAAAATCTATATTGACGGTGTAGACATAATCAACGGAGATATTGATGGCGTTTCTTTAAGGAGGCAGATAGGTACTGTTTTTGCGGTTCCCATACCGCTTCCACGTTCGGTATATGACAATATCGCTTACGGTCCACGCCTGAAGGGTATTACCGACAAGACAGAACTGAATGAGCTCGTAAGGGACAGCCTGAAGAAGGCATTTTTGTGGGATGAGATGAAAGACAGGCTGAGCATATCTGCTTTAAAGCTGTCAGGTGGTCAGCAGCAGAGGCTTTGCCTTGCAAGATCCCTTGCTTTAAAACCGGAAATTATTCTCCTGGACGAACCATGCTCAGGCCTTGACCCTATTTCAACCGCAAAGATTGAAGATGCCCTGAACGAGTTAAAAAAAGAATTCACCATTGTACTGGTTTCGAACAATACAAAACAGATAGCCCGAATCAGCGATTATTCCGCTTTCTTTTACATGGGTGAACTGGTTGAGTATGGCCCCACAGAAAGGGTGTTTACCTTTCCGTCACAGAAACAGACAGAAGACTACATATCAGGGAAATTCGGATGATGAATGATTTTGTTCTCTCCACAGAAAACTTAAACTTAACCTATGGAACTTTTCATGCATTGAAAAACGTCGATTTTAATGTATATCAGAACTCAATCACCGCACTCATAGGACCCTCCGGGTGTGGAAAGTCGACCCTGCTCCGCTGTTTTAATCGCATGAACGACCTTATTGATGATGTAAAGATTACCGGAAATATATTCGTAAACAAACAAAATCTTGACGACATTGACATTATTGAGCTGCGAAAAAAGGTCGGTATGGTATTCCAGAGACCAAACCCCTTTCCTTTTTCGGTGTATGAAAATATGGTCTATGGCCTTAAGATCCACGGCATGAATAACAGGCGAAAAAATCATGAAATCGTAGAAAAATGTCTCAGGGCCGTTGGACTATGGGAAGACTTGAAAGATAAATTTCATGCATCTGCACTGAGCCTCTCCGAGGAAATAAAACAGAGACTCTGTATAGCCCGTTTACTGACCGTTGAGCCGGAAATTATTCTACTTGATGAGCCATGCTCCGCCCTCGATCCCATCGCAACCATGAGGGTGGAAGAGCTCATGATAGAACTCAAAAAAGACTATACCATCCTCATAGTAACCCATAACATGCAGCAGGCCGCAAGGGTATCGGACTATACCGGTTTCATGCTCCTCGGTGATCTGATAGAATTCGGTGAAACCTCACAAATATTCACATCACCCCAGGACGCAAAAACAGAAGGCTATATAACAGGGCGATTCGGATAAAATTGTTTATTCAGTGTGTGAAAGTCTCTCTTAAGGGCTTTACCTATTGACTTTTCCGGCATAATAGGTGCATATTTTTACCCTGATGAAGAAAGAAGCACAGAGATTACGAAAAATAAGAAATATCGGTATTGCGGCGCATATAGATGCCGGCAAAACAACCGTCACAGAGCGTATCCTTTACTACACAAAAAAGACATATAAAATAGGTGAAGTGCATGAGGGAACGGCAACAATGGATTACCTTCCGCAGGAGCAGGAAAGAGGCATTACCATTACCTCTGCCGTAACTACATGTGACTGGAATGACCACGAAATTCAGATCATCGATACCCCCGGCCATGTGGATTTCACTATAGAAGTTGAGCGCTCACTCCGTGTGCTCGATGGCATGGTAGCGGTCTTCTGTGGTGTGGGTGGGGTTGAGCCACAATCAGAAACAGTCTGGCATCAGGCCGATAAGTACAAGGTACCGAGGATTGCCTTTATAAATAAACTCGACAGAATCGGCGCCAATTTTTTTAATGTGATGGACATGTTGGTGGAGAAGTTCGGCGCAAATCCTATTCCTCTGCAAATACCACTCGGCACGGAAGATGGATTTTACGGTGTCATCGATTTAATCAAAATGAAAGGCATAGTCTGGAGCGATGAAGACCTTGGCGCCACATACAACTTCATCTCAATTCCGGAAAACTATAAAAAGATGGCGCAGGAATACAGGGAAAAACTCTTCGAAAAGCTCTCACTTCTTGATGACCAGCTCATGGAGCTTTATCTCGACGGAAAGGATATTGATGAAACCCTTATTCATGATGTCATAAGAAAAGGTACAATAGCCCTGAAATGCATACCCGTGCTTTGTGGCGCTGCCTTAAGGAACAAAGGTATACAGCCCTTGCTTGATGGAATAATTGAATATCTCCCCTCACCCCTTGAAGTCCCTCCGGTACAGGGTAAAAACCCGGAAACAGGTGAAATAGAATCGAGGGAAGCAAAAAGCGATGAAGACCTCTCTGCGCTTGCATTCAAGGTAGTTATTGAGGAAGGGAGAAAGTTAACATATACAAGGATTTATTCCGGGCAAATTAAAGTAGGAGATGAAGTATATAACGTAAATATCGGAAAGAAAGAGAAAATTTCAAGAATATTTAAAATCCATGCAAATCATAAAGAAAGAATAAATGAAGCAAGAACAGGGGCGATTGTTGGACTGGTAGGATTAAAAGAAACCTCTACCGGCCATACACTGACAAAGAAAAGACCTATTCTTCTGGAGCCTATGGAAATCTATCAGCCGGTGATTTCCATCGCAGTTGAGCCGAAACGGAACATAGATCAGGATAAACTTATGATTGCACTCCAGAAAATTTCTGACGAAGACCCCACGTTTATCCTTAAAACTGATGAAGATGCATACCAGACAGTCGTTTCCGGCATGGGAGAACTGCATCTCGACGTTATTGCACGACGGATAAAGGACGAATTCGGCGTTGAACTTCACGTGGGAAAACCTCAGGTAGTTTATAAGGAAACTATTGAAGGAAACGCCTCGATTGAACATGCATTTGAAAAAATAATTAACAACACCCCCTGTAAAGGTTCGGTTTCACTTGATGTATCATCGAACGAAAGGGGCGGCGGCATCGTTATAATATCACATATTGTAGAAGAACATCCTGCCTTCACTTTCCTCAACACCATTCAGGAAGGTATTATGGAGGCTTCCAATGTAGGGATATTAAAAGGCTTTCCCCTGACAGACATCAAAGTGGATATCAATGATGCCTCATATAATAATCCTGAGTTTGCCCGGCTAACCCTGAAAATAGCCTCCTTTGAAGCATTCAGGAAGGCATGTACAGACGCGAAGCCTGTTCTTCTGGTCCCGATCATGTCTCTCGCAGTAACCGTACCGAATGAATTCATGGGAGAGATTATCGGTGATTTGAATAGTCGAAAATGTCAAATTCTGAATTTAACGACAAAGGACAAAATCACGATAATCCATGCGAATGCCCCATTAACAAAAATGTTCGGCTACTCTACTGATGTGCGTTCACTTTCACAGGGCCGTGCTTCTTTTACTATGTATTTCTCCCATTATGATAAGGTTGAAAATGGATAGGACCAGAGAAATATTGACGTTTTTAAGGGGTGCGGATGATTACATATCGGGAGACATGATCTCTGCAAAACTCGGCATATCGCGAACAGCAGTCTGGAAATACATTAACCAGCTTGAGCATAAAGGATACGGTATCATAAAGCTTAAAGGCAAGGGGTATAGACTTATTGATACGCCTGATAAATTATTTCCATGGGAAATCTACAGGTACCTCGATACCCATTCTATTGTGAAAGAGATCGTATACCAGGACAATATAGATTCTACAAACTCTTACGCATTTAAACTTGCCCTTGGCGGCAAACCGGAAGGCACGTGTGTCGTTGCGGAAGCACAGAGGACCGGAAAGGGAAGACTCAACAGGGTCTGGTTTTCTCCTCCCGGGAAAAATTTATATCTGTCGGTTATTTTGAAACCCCCTGTACATCCCGCAAGGGTCTATCCTATAACATTCATATCGTCCCTTGCCGTGTATGATACAATTGAAAGGGTTACAGGGATAGCGCCAACATTAAAATGGCCCAATGATGTATTAATCCACGGGAAAAAAGTGTGCGGCACCTTACTTGAAATCTCAACCGAAGCAGACATGGTAAGGTTCATTGTCGTCGGGATTGGATTTAATATCAATATGAAGGAAAAAGAGATTGACGAAATGATTAGAAACAAAGCAACTTCTCTTCATATTGAAACAAAAAAAACATACGAAAGGGCTTCGATCTGTGGTATTTTACTCTCCAATCTTGATAAATATTATTCTATTTTTCGGAAAAAAGGAGAACAGGATATATGCAACATCTGGGAAAAGACGGCACAAATCAAAGGGAAATATCTCGAGATAAATCAGATGGGTGAAGTATACAGAGGTGTCTCGGAAGGTATAGATACAAGTGGTGCCATGCTAATCAACATTAATGGTAAAGTAAAAAGGATAATCGCAGGGGATGTATCCTTTTAAAATGCGAAGAGTGCAAGCTTTAATCCTGCCGAAGGCGGGACAAGGTGAAATGCGAAAGGTGAAAAGTAATAGGTAAATTACGAATTACGAATTACGAATTTTTACAAAGGAGATGCAAACATGCTGCTTGTGATTGATATAGGGAATACAAACATTGTTTTCGGTGTTTATGATGACGACAAATTGGTAAATCACTGGAGGCTCAGCACCGCACTTCAGAAGACCGTTGATGAATACGCTATTCTTCTTAACAGCCTGCTTTACTTCGAAAAGATTAAACTCAACGAAATCGACAGCGCTATCATTTCCTGTGTGGTACCTCCCCTTCTCATACCTTTTGAAATACTTTGCAGAAAATACGTCTACGTAAAACCGATTATAGTGGAGCCCGGCATTAAAACGGGCATGCCCATCCAGTATGAAAACCCCCAGGAGGTAGGCGCTGACCGGATAGTGAATGCCGTTGCAGGATACGAAAAACACAAAAAATCTCTTATTATTGTTGATTTCGGCACAGCAACAACTTTTGATTATATAACACCCAAAGGCGATTATATGGGTGGGGCAATTGCCCCTGGAATCATGATATCTCTTGAAGCGCTTTTCGAAAGGGCGTCAAAACTGCCGAGGGTTGAACTCATCAGGCCTAAAAGCATAATAGGGAAAAATACGGTACATGCCATGCAATCAGGCATAACATATGGTTATGTAAGCCTCGTGGACGGAATAGTGTACAAAATGAAAGAAGAGGTTAAAACCAATCCCTATGTTATCGCTACGGGTGGTCTTGCAAGCTTGATGTACAAAGAATCCAATACGCTCGATGAGGTAGATGAATTCCTCACCCTGAAAGGTTTAAAGATTTTGTACGATAAGAATAAAGACTTTCATAAATTCAAATAAAAAAAGGCGGGGATTTAACCCCGCCTTTCCGTTTTATCCTGATTCTATTTTTTACTGATGATCGCTCCACTTTCCGAACTGTTCTCTCAGTATCCTGTGGAGTATCTTGCCTGCGCCGCTTCTTGGCATTTCTTCATCTTTTATAAAGACAATACTTTTTGGAACCTTGAAGCCTGCGATCTTGCCCTTGCAGTGGCCTGTAATTTCTTCAGGTGTTGAGGTCTGACCATCATGCAATACCACGACTGCCATTACCTGTTCGCCCCATTTTTCGTGAGGAACGCCGATGACTGCAACATCTTTTACCTTCTCAAGACCGCCGACACAGTTCTCTACTTCAGACGGAAAGATGTTCTCGCCGCCGGAGATAATCATGTTTGCCTTTCTGTCAACAAGGTAGATGTATCCTTCTTCATCACGGTATCCCATATCGCCTGCGCTGAAGTATTCTCCCTTCATGGCTGCTTTTGTCTTTTCGGGCTCTTTCCAGTATTCTTCAAAAAGCATGGGGCTTCTTGAGTAGAGTTCGCCTACTTCGTTCGGTTTTGTTACAAGGTTTCCATCCTCATCATAGAATTTAATATAGTCGGTACCGATAACCTCGCGACCGCATGAGCCAAGCTTTGTAAGCTGTTCATGGGGTTTGAGGACTGTTACAATGCCTGCTTCCGTAGAGCCATATGCTTCGTTGAGCTCTGAATTGGGGAACATCTTGAGGACGCCAAGCTTTGTATCTCTTCTGGCCGGGGCAGAGGAGATAAGGAGTTTTTTAACGCATGTCAGATCATATTTCTTCTTCACATCGTCCGGTAGTGCAAGCATCATGATGTAATGGGTTGGAACCAATGAGGTAAAGGTGACTTTGTGCTCAGAGAAAGTCTTTAACAGATACTCAGGGTTAAAGCTCACCATGTTGTATGTCATAACGGTACCGCCGACCCAGGTAGCAACAAATGAATAGAAGAGAGAGTTTACGTGACAGCATGGCATGACGAGGAGATTGCAGTCATCATAATTGAACTGGTGATCAAATATCTGGATAAAATACTGGGCAAAGAGATTGGCATGTGTCTTTACAACACCCTTTGGCCTCCCCGTTGTTCCACCTGTATACATGATAACCCATGGATCTTCGGCATCTACTACGGTTGCCGGTTCTTCCGGGCTCGCTTTTGCAAGCGCTTCTTCATAAGAAACAAAACCATCATATTTCTCATTATCCAAGGCAAAGGAGACATAATGCTTTACAGTAGTGAGATTTTTCTTCATTCCGTTAATCTGGTTGATCCAGGGAAATTCTTTCCCGTCTGCTCCATCCTTCCCGCCTTGTACGATAAAAACCTTTGCCTCACAGTGGTTAGTGATATATTCCATATCTACAGGCGCAAGCCTGAACATAAGGGGTACGCAAATAAATCCGCCCTTCGCAGCGGCTGCATAAATCTCCATCCACTCTACACAATTGTATGCAAGCACTGCAAACCTGTCACCCTTCTTCATGCCCATATCGGCAAGTGCATTTGCAAGTCTGCATGATCTCTCGTCCCACTGTTTGAATGTATAAGCCCTGTACAAGTCTTTGATACCGATCTTGTTCGGAAACTTCAGGGCATTTACCCTTACCACGTCTTTTGCTGTTAACCAGCGTCCGTTCCTCATGTTTCGTCCTCCTACAATTATTTTTTAATGATAAATTGTTTCTACAAAAACTGCCTTTACTCAACAAGCTCCAGAAAATGGTACACCTTCTGCGGCATCTTATTTCTCAGAACATTGTCGATTAAATTTATCATGCAACCAGGACATGCTGTAACGACTATATCTGCACCAGTTGCTTTGATGCCGTCCATTTTTTTATCTGCAATCTTCTTTGTAAGGTCATAGTGGTAAACACTGAAGGAACCACCCATACCGCAGCACATATCGGCATTGGGCATTTCAACATATTTCAAGCCTTTTAAAGCCTTCAGGATCATCCTTGGCTGGTCTTTAATGTTCTGATACCTTACAAGGTGGCACGGGTCGTGCCATGTGGCCGTCTTACCTTCAAATTCCTTTTTCAGTTTGAATTCTTCCAGTGGTACCTTCATCACATCAATAATAAACTCGGTGCTGTCTTTCACCTTCTTTTCAAATTCTTCATATCTTTTTTGCTGATCTTCGTTATCAGGGAGGTACTTCTGATAATCTTTCAAAGTGGAACTGCACGTACCGCAACCCGTTACAATATAATCAACATCTTTAAAGGCTTTGATATTTTCTTCTGCAAGCATTCTGCCTGTCTCAAAATCACCGCTGAAATATATGGCAGCTCCGCAGCAGTTCTGACTTTGGGGAACAACCACTTCAATACCCTTTTTTGTCAGGAAATCAATAATCTTCAGCCCCAGTTCAGGATATACAAAGTCCATTGCACACCCCATAAAGAAGCCAACCTTCATTTTTGCTGCCTGACCGTTCTGTGGCTTATAGACAGGTTTAACCATATCACGTAGAAACTTGTCAGCAAGTGCAGGAATATTCCTTCCCTGACCAAGCGCCTTCAAAAAATCGGGTAAGTGTCTGATATTGCCTTCTGTCTTTGGAAGCATCCACTGGAATGCCTTTGCTAATTTTACATATCTTCCAAAGGCCTTTCTGTTGGACATTACCTTCCTAAACGCAAAGTTCTTTACAAAACCCAAACCCTTGTTTTTCACCATCTGGGCCCTTGCCCCCACAACTACCCTGTCAATCTGGGTCTTTGAAGGACAATTAGCTACACATCGTTTGCAGAGAAGGCATTTGCCGATGATTGTGCCCATCTCGTCGGTAAATTCCTGTTTGCCGCTAAGAATCTGTTTGACAAGGTAGTTCTTACCCCTTGCAACGGATGTCTCCATCCTCTCTTCCTGATACACAGGACAGAAAAAGCTGCAAAAACCACATTTCATGCACTGATCTGCAAATTGTTCTATTTTTTTAAGCTCTTTTAGGTCTTTCAAGCCGAACCCCCTTTACACTAATCCCAGATTTTGCCCGGGTTCATAATATTGTTAGGATCAAAGAGTGCCTTAATATCCTTCATCATTTTGACAACGACGGGATCAGTGATCTTACTGAAGAATTTCTGTTTTTCGAGACCTATACCGTGTTCACCTGACAATACACCGCCAAACTCAACTGCCGCCTCAATAATTGCATCCATGGCCTTTACTGCCCTGTCATAATGATCTTTGTTGTTTATATCTGTAAGGATCGCAGGGTGGAGGTTTCCGTCGCCTGCATGACCGAGCACAACAATCTCAACATTGTGTTTCTTCGCAAGCTCTTTGCATCTGTTGATTAAGGCAGGTATCTTTCCTCTCGGTACTGTTACGTCTTCAGCGAAGACTGTTTTTGCCTTGCCGAAAACCGCTGCAAACCCGGCACGTCTTGCAAGCCAGTACTTGTTGGCTTCATCTATGTCTTTTGCCACTCTTGCATCAACGGCGCCATATTTTTTTGTGATCTCCACGATCTTTTCCGTCTCTTTCTCGACTGCTTCAGCAATTCCATCGCATTCAAAAAGAAGGACCGCATCCGCATCCTTCGGGAGGCCCATGGGCATCATTTCTTCAATTCTGTTAATAACCCAGTTATCGAGAAGTTCGATCTTGCCGGGTATTACACCATTTTCCAGAACCCTGAACACACTTTCTCCTGCCTTCGCCACATCATCAAATACAACCATAGTGGTCTTCTTTGCAGGAGGAATAGGGTTAAGTTTTAACTCTGCCCTTGTTACCACACCAAGGGTACCTTCTGAGCTAATAAAAATGTGGAGCAGGTCATAACCCACGACGTTCTTCAATGTCCGGCCGCCAAGGTTGACAATTTCGCCTGTAGGCAGCACTACTTCAAGCCCCAGGATGTACTGCTTCGTTACACCATATTTGACGCATGCAGGACCACCGGCATTCTCAGCAATAATACCACCCAGGGTTGCACCCAGGAAGCTCTGGGGGTCAGGCGGGAAAAAAAGCCCTTCCTTCATAAGCCTGAGGGTCAGGTCCTGAAGGACAACACCGGGTTCCACCGTAGCGGTAAGGTTCTCTTTGTCTATTTTCAATATCTTATTCATCTTCGTAGTACAGAGAACAATTCCACCGTGCCAGGGAACAGAGCCACCGCTCACATTTGTGCCTCCACCCCTCGGAGTCACGGGTACCTTTTCAACATTGGCAATCTTCATAATCTCAGAAATTTCCTTTGTGCTTGTAGGGAACACCACTACATCGGGCTCATGTATCCAGCTTGTGGTCCCGTCATAGGAATATGCCTTCAACGCCTCAGGCGTTGTGAGGACATTTTCTTTACCAACAATCCTCTGAAATTCGCCTATTAATGATTCTTTTATCATCCATGCCCCCTTATCCTAACGGTTATTTGGTATTGTTACTTATTTCACTTACATATATCCTTTTCACGCTGAATTTGTCAAGAAAATATACTAACCAAAACTCTACGTTACAATACTTGTGCAAAATGGATAAATATTTCAAAAAACTCTTTAAAATAAATCGTTATTTCATTATGCATTTTTAAAATAATCCGGATAAATGCAGGTAAATAATTTTTATTCACAAGCCTATTTTCTTGCAAAAAATGGGAAGAAATTGGTATCATCTTGCAACATGATGGAATTATTTAAAGATTCAGATTTCACAAAGAAAAACATCAAAAAACCATTAGCAGATAGAATGAGGCCAAAATCACTTGATGATTTTACGGGTCAGGAACATCTCCTCGGTAATGGTAAACTTTTAAGTGTTCTCCTTGAAAAAAAGGATGTGCCATCCATGATATTATGGGGGCCAAGTGGTGTTGGAAAAACAACGATTGGATGGATCATCGGCAAGGAAATGGGTCTGCCTTTTATTCCGTTGAGCGCCGTAAACATTGGAATAAAGGAAGTGAAAGAAGTATTACAAAAAACCAGGATGCAGAAAATTATCCTTTTTATTGATGAATTTCACAGGTTTAACAAATTGCAGCAGGATACATTTCTCCCGCACGTGGAAAACGGAGACATTATACTCATAGGCGCCACAACTGAAAATCCCTCTTTCGAAGTCATCTCCCCGCTCCTCTCCAGGATGAAGGTGCTTACGTTGAACCCACTCAATAATGCTGAATTGATCCGGATTGTAAAAAGAGCCCTTGAGAACGATGCGGAACTGAAAAATTCATCATTGAAAATCGATGAGAATATCATAGAAGAATTGGTGATGCTTGCCAATGGCGATGCAAGAAAAGCGCTTAACCTTCTGGAAGTCTGCCATAAGATGGTTAAAGTGGCAGGAAAAGGGGATCAGGTTATTGACCGCAGCATCCTGAGAGAAGCCTACCAGAAAAACATTGCGGTTTATGACAAAAAGGGTGAGATGCATTACGACCTCATCAGCGCCTTGCACAAAAGCATGAGGGGGTCCGATCCTGATGCAGCGCTCTACTGGCTTGCACGCATGGTCGAAGGCGGTGAAGACCCGCTCTACATAATGAGAAGGATGGTAAGATTTGCATCGGAAGATGTGGGCAATGCAGATCCACATGCATTGACCCTTACAGTTTCAGCCATGGAGGCCTTTAAATTTATCGGCCCGCCCGAAGGGTATCTGGCCCTTGCACAAGCCTGTATATACCTCTCGTTATGTGAAAAGAGCAACGCGATCTATAAGGCATATAACTCGGTAAGCCATGATGTGAAGAACCTGCCGGAGTATCCGGTACCCTTTCATATTCGTAATGCTCCCACAAAGCTTATGGAAGGACTGGGTTATGGAAATGGATACCTTTATCCCCATGACTATGATGACGCCCTCGTCAGACAGGCATATATGCCGGAACAGATTAAAGACAAAAGGTATTACCGCCCGACTGACAGAGGTTATGAAAAAAAATTAAAAGAATTCCTGGAAAAAGTCAAAAAGGTGAAAGGAGCGTAGAGCGGAGAGCGGGTATCCGATATCCGTACGGTTTAATCCTGCCGAAGGCGGGACAATGGGGGGGGAGAAGGCAACGATGAGTGATAATAGCACACCCCACAGAGCAAAGGAGTATGATGAAGAGGTCCGCAGGACGATCCCCTTCTACCACCTGTTTCATACCGAAACCATCGACCTGGTCCGAACGCTTCTGCCAAGCGTATCGGTCTGGCTTGACACCGGCTGTGGCACAGGCTACCTTGCGGAGCAAGCGCTGCCTCTTCTGCCCAAGGTGCGTTTTCTTCTGGCCGATCCCTCTCCGGCGATGCTCGACCAAGCCCGTGGAAGGCTTGCACGCTTTCCGTTAGCAGACATCCGCTTCCTTGGCGCCGTGGCTACGGAGGAACTCGTCGGCGTAGTGCCCGAGACTCCCCAGGTGATTACCGCCATCCAAAGCCACCATTATGGCGGAGAGGAGGTTAGGAGGCTTGCAACCGCTGTATGTTATCGGCTCCTGGAACCGGGAGGCCTCTATGTCACTTTCGAGAACATTCAACCGGACACGGCACGAGGCATCAACATCAGCCTTGATCGCTGGCTCCGTTTCCAGCGTGAGGCGGACCGCTCACCACAGGAGGTGGAGGAGCACCGTTCCCGTTTCGGCAGGAACTATTTCCCGATTACCGTTGCCGAGCACCTGCAGCTTCTACGGGCAACCGGTTTTACCGTTGTCGAGATACTCTGGCTGTCACAGATGCAGGCGGGCTTCTACGCCATTAAATAATGCGCGATAACGGGACATCTCTAAACAATTCAATAACAAGTAAAGTCTCCCTGAAAGCGTGTGTTTGCTACTTTCACACACGATACTCCATTGCAAGCGGTAATCATTATTGCCGCCTTTTCCCCCTTGACATACAAACTTTTCATATCTTTCACCCAAACTCTGAAAAACAATGTCTTATCAATTGATGCGGGGAAGGGCTCCGCGCCTGCATGGCGATACCGTCACCGGCAAATAATATGTTGTATTTTTATAATGTTTGAAGGAAAATGAAAAGGGAAATGGGGCGTCATTATACGAATAATTTTTTTGGCTTGGGAAAGTTATTTATTTGTTATGGACCATCCCCTCTATCTTTGCCCTGGAGAGCCTGAAATGCAAGAAATAAGACCTGACAAGATTTTTCAAGGTGTAACATGAAACGAAGAATGTGGCTGGACACCTTCCTGCCTCCCTTTGTTGAAACGGAAAGGGAGAAGCCCCGCGATATGCTCTATATCGCCCAGGAGACGCCTCCTCCTTCCACAATCCTGATGGCCGGCATCCAGCACACACTTGTGGCGCTCATGCTGGTAGTCTACCTGGTAATCGTGGGTCAGGATATAGGGCTTGCGGGTGGTCAACTGAGAGGATTCATATCACTGGGCGTTGTGGTCATGGGCATCGGTACCCTGCTGAACAGTCTAACCACCCGGGTCAGCGCCGGCCACTTGCTGGTCCATATACCCAGTCCCATCACGATGACGGTTTTCATTCTCGTTGTGATGACGTTCGGGTTGAGTGCCGCAGCCGGAGGTATGCTGGTGGCGGGCTTCATTGTCTTCTTCATGGGTCGTTTCCTGCCCCGTTTGCAGGTCCTGTTTCCACCCGAGGTCACCGGAGTTCTGCTGGTACTTTTAGGGGTGTGTCTGCTGCCCGGGGGTGTGCGGCGGTTTATCGGCCTGGAGGAAGGGGTCACCTTCTTCAACATGGGTTCCGTACTCATCGCCCTGTGCACTCTGGGAACTATCACAGCTATTTCCGTCTGGTCTTCGGGACGTGTCCGTGTATTCGCTCTGATCATCGGCGTCGCTATCGGCCTGTTGGCGGCGGTTCTGACCGGCCACTTCGGTACCGCCGAACTAACTGCCGTGGCCGGACAACCCTTATTCGCCATGCCTTTCAGCGATTACAGGCCGCCGGTTCCCACATGGGTTCCGGGTGCGATCATCCCTCTGGCGTTGACACTGATCATCAGCGCCGTGGACGAAGTCGGCTGCGGGGTAATGGTGGACAGGATGAACAATAACCAATGGCGGCGGCCTGATCTGCCCATGATCGGCCGGCTGCTGAACATTATGGGCATTTGTAATGTTTTAAGCGGACTGACAGGAACGCTGACAACTGGCAGTTCATCGGCCAACCTGGGACTCGCGCATGCAACAGGCGTGGCGGCCAGACGGGTGGGGACTGCGGCGGGTCTGATGCTCATCGCGATCGCATGTCTTCCTAAGATCAGCCTGTTCATTACCCTCCTGCCGCGAGCAGTCATCGGAGCAATTCTGGTTTACACCGCCGCCTACATGATGGTCTCCGGAACAGAGTTGATCCTGTCGAGACTGCTCAACAGCCGAAGGCGGGCAACCGTGGGGCTGAGCCTGGCTGCAGGCATGGCGGTGTTGATGGTTCCGGAACTGACCGCAACGATGCCCCTGGAGATTAAACCCATTCTGGGCTCGGGGCTCGTGGTCGGGGTCGTGTCCGCCATCGTTTTGAATCTCATCTTTCGTATCGGTGTGTCCCGGCGCGGAGAGATACTGCTTGACGGGCAGAGACCGACGCTGCAGGCGGCGCGATTCCTGGAGGAACGCGGAGCAGACTGGGGAGCGAGGCGGGACGTCATCGGACATGCCGGCATAGCCGTGGGCGAGGCGCTGGAGACCTTACAAGGGGCTGGATTGCTTCAGGGGTCGGCGCGTTTGATGGCCGTCTTTGACGAGTACAAGCTGATCGTGACCCTTGACTATCCGGGGCGAGGTATTCGCCTGGCCGAAGAGCGTGCCGTCGATTTACAGGCGCTTCTGGATGAGGAGCATGATGACGCGGCGCTGGATGAGGCCATGGCTGTGGTATCGGCAGGTATGATCCGCAACATGGCCGATCAGGTCGAATGCAGCGAGCGAAAGGGCCGGGGCCGCATTCGGCTGATTTTCAACCACTGACCGGAGTCCGACTGCCCGTACCGGTTGCAATTCTCCGGAAATGCTATATCATGTCCATATCAGACCAATTCGGATTCAAAGATAGCACCCAGAGGGTACCCGGGCAACAAGGAGGAGGCGACGGAGGCGTACATTTTAGTACGTCGAGGAGGTGACGACGAAGGCAACGAAGTTATATGAATGAAGGCTAATTGGTATCAGACTACACGATTCGACAGGAGGAAGACAATGATCGAGATTCTCAGAACCAGGCGCAGCATAAGGAAATATGAGAAAAAAGGGATTGATAAAGGCTTGGCGGATATCCTCAAGGAGGCCCTGCTCCGCTGCCCCTCATCCCGGGGCAACAATCCCTGGACCTTTATATTCGTGGACGATCGTGAGCTGCTCCACCGGCTCTCTCAGGCAAAAGAGCGCGGATCAACTTTCCTTAAAGATGCGGCGCTGTGTATCGTGGTCTGCGGAGATGAAACGAAGTCGGACGTGTGGGTGGAGGATTGCTCCATCACCTCAATTGTTGTACAGCTTACAGCTCATTCATTAGGTCTTGGAACCTGCTGGGTTCAGGTCAGAAACAGGTTTTACGCCGGGGAAAAGACCTCGGAGAGCTATATTCAGGAACTCCTCGGCATACCCGACCACTTGCGAGTAGAGTGCCTGATCAGCATGGGTTATCCCGCGGAAACCAAAACGCCGGTCCCCTTCGAACAACTCGAGTACGGAAAGATAAAATACAACGGCTACCGGTGATCCCCGGTACACACAGTGATGATTTCCCTTGCAGGTTCAGGGGGGAATGTTGCAGAAAAAGAAAAAAGGAGAACACCACAGATGAAGAGCTACCGGAAAGAGTTATGGTTCAACACATCCACGAGAAGGGCATATATCAACATTACCTCTCAAAAGGTCGACCGCTACATATTGTTGCAGCAGATAACATCGTTGATAACGAAACAATTGTTATTACTGTTTATGAGCCTGAGCAAGACAAATGGAGCCCTAATTTTAAAAGGAGAATCCCATGAAATGCGTCATTTGCAAACACGCTGAAACAAAACCCGGCACAACGACTGTCACCCTGGAAAGGGATGCCCTTACCTACGTTATTAAGCAGGTGCCTGCTTAAGTTTGCCCGAATTGCGGCGAAGATTACGTAGATGAGAATGTAACAGGTGATCTGCTGAAATCTGCAGAGCAGATGGCAAAAGTCGGTGCACAGGTGGATATACGCCAATATATTGCCGCATGAACTCAGGTCGAATGAAAATAATATCGAGGTCATAATCCTCAACTATCCGAAATCTGAAAGCGTATCGGAGGCAATGATGGAAACAGTTTCCGTCATTGTTGCACAGCATGAAAATCAACAAGGACGCTTCTTAACGGGCTATTGCTCTTAAAACTTTTTGATGAGATTCATAGGGCAATCCAAAATGAAGGCAGTGGATGGTGGATGGCAATCAGAAAACATCGAAAAACATCGAACCTTGAACAGCTTTTTGCAATCCGTACGGTTTAATCCTGCCGAAGGCAGGACAATCGATATATTCCATACGGTTCTATTTCGGTCCTATTTTTCAGGTTACTCCCCTGCCAATTTACAAACATCATTTATGAATGTATCTGAGAGCCACAGACCTGAGCTTTGAAGTTTTCCAAGGTTTTCTCGAACTGATTTTACTATTCCCTTTCTTTTGGCCAGAACGATTATCCCTACTGTTCCGGTAAAATTACATCCCAACGATTCGGCACATCTCCTTGCTTGTAAATCATCTATAATAGCCCAACAATCGGGATTCTTGTATACGTAAGAAAGAACAGCATTTTCGCCTTCACCTAAATCCCATGCTGCTATAGTTGGATTAATCGGTATGTTTTTGATCGTCTTCAACCATTTCCGGGAAAGCACAGTGTTTATACCAAAGTCAACAGCGCTTTTTGCCGTGACCTCCTTCTTGACGTTATCGGGTACAAGAATATCTTTAAACAAGGCCGGTAATAATTCAGAAAGCTCGCTTTTAGATAGACAGATCAGTGGTGATGCATTTAAAATCACACGACTAATCGGCATTTTGTAACTCTTTTCCTATATTGTCAGCCGTATATTGAAACGGGGAAACCCCAAACCTTGCCAATGAAAAAACGAATTCTGACCGGGTCAGGTCAGCTATTTCAGCCGCCTTTTCCTGTGATACTATTCCCATTTCATACCACTTTACAGCAGCAGCCAACCGCATTTCTGCGGCGAACTCTGGTGGACTCTTTCTTATTGCAGAAAATGCACCGTCGGGCATATCGAGCTTTAAGGCATATGACATTTTGGCCTCCTGTTTCTCACTATTTTCACAGCTTACTTAGTATACTAAAAAAGCACGGCAAAATAAAGAAAGGGAAACGACAAAAAGTTTCAAAAGGGAAATCGCGCGATGCAAGGTCTGTTTTGATTTTCCCGATATTTAAACAATGGTTACAACTGTTGTAACCATTTTCTCTGGCAGGTCTCCGGGTCTCCGGTTATAGCTTCTGTCTGTATCGTGCCCGGTCAGTTTCAGAGAATATTTTTTTGCCGCCCGCTATCGCTCGACAAATACTGACAAAAGATAATATGTTTTGCCAGTCGACGACAATGCCGCCTGTCAAATATTCAGCCCTAACGGGCGAATATATCTTATCATTTCACAGGCAAAAACAGCACTTTAAGCCATGAAATTGGCCATTTTCCACGTCTGTATTTCTTTTCCGAAGATTTCAGCAATTGCGGACAATGTGTCCGCAAATTCCCTCCGATGCACAGCCATGTCCAGTAATGCAAAAAAAAGACCCCATTTCCTTCATAAGAGGCGGTCCTTTTTTAGCTATCTCCAAATTCTCCGCCACAGTGGCGGAGAATCCATAAAACAAGGACTGGACTATGTTTGCAAAGATTAAAGAGCTCTCTAAAACTGTTGTAGAAACCTGCCTCACAATCTTAAGCCCATCACCCGGTCCAGACTTTCTGGTCCGGCCCCTGAATTTTCAGAAACAGTTTCTGAAAATGTTTCAGAACATCTTCTCACAATTTGCAGTTCTGGAAATAGTTGCCATGAATCAGGCTTCATGATAAGTGAAATAAGTTAAGAATGTCCCGGCTATCCTCAACTATCCGAAATCTGAAAGCGTATCGGAGGCAATGACGGAAACAGTTTCCGTCATTGTTGCACAGCATGAAAATCAACAAGGACGCTTATTAACGGGCTATTGCTCTTAAAACTTTTCGATGAGATTCAGGCAGCAATCCGAAGTGAAAACCCGTGAAGCGTTATCCGTGAAGCGTGAAGTTCTCAGCCACTTCTTGTTTCAGAAAAAGCTTCAAAAAGTCTGCTGGTGAAATAACCCGAACTCCTTGGCATAAGTTGGAAGGAAAATGGACCTGATTGCCGGTAACCAAGTACTCTACGCTACCCATAAGGGCTACCTCAAGAAACGGTTCGTCGTCGGCATCGGGTAAAGAAGTGAGAAGTGGAGAAGATGCTACGGTTTGGCCATTACGTTCAACATAATCAAGGATGGTGACAATCTTATCTTCCGCAAACTGAAACTTGGGACGCCTTAATACCTCATGGTATTCGGACAAGATACGGGCATCAACACACAAAGTCAGGTTGCCGGAGGAAATCATCCGAACAATGTCACCACATGCACCGAACGGCGATAGAAGACCTGCAACCAGAACATTCGTATCGAGGACGATCTTCATCGTTGTCGTTTTTCCCTCACTGTCTTGATTTCGGCGTCGATCTCCTCCATAGTGATTCTGTCTGTGCCCTGCACTGTGGACTGACGCTGAAGGCTCATAACAGCCTCGACGGCACGTGCCTGGCGAAACGCAGAGAGCGACTCTTCCAGGTTTGATTCATTAACCGCCGATAAAATAGCAATGGGCCGACCGTTACTGGTAACAATTAACTCCCGTTCCGTCGGGAGATTCTTCCAAACCTCGGCAGATTTCCCTCGTAAGTCACGTACGCTTATGAATTTCATAACCTAACCTCCAATTGTGTACTAACAGTGTACACCATTGTCACTCATAGTCAAGTTTATTCTTCACATAACGAGCCTGTAGAAAAACCCCTGACTGCGCCCTAACTGCGATTAAGGGGTGGTTTTCTGGAGTCATCTGACCCTTCCCAACCATGAGATCTCCGGTTGTGGCGCATTCTGTGAGGTCACTCTTTTCCACATCCCATCAGAAAATCTGCTCGGGGACTTTTTCTACAGGCACAACATGAGCGTCAGCGAGATGCGCATAGTGCGGATTCGCTGCACGTACTAGTTGGGCAATTGTTCTTGTAAATCAATATGTTATCCTCAGCAAATGTCAATATTTCACCAACGTCCCCTTCGCTCCCCCCCTTCGCTCCCCAGCTCCTTCGTCGCCGGAAACCGTTATGCGAGTCGCGACTTCGAGCATTTCTTGGGACCCTACCTTCAGCCGGGTACTTGTGGAGGCACGACACGGGTGGCCCCGCGGCCAGTGCCGCGTCTGGGCCGGCCTGATTTGTTCGAAGCCGGGTACCCACTTGTGGGTGGACAAGTTAGAAGGCCGAACGGATGCTAACCGTTACAAGGGTAAGAAAGCACGACCCACTCACCGGGTGGGTGCCCCGGCAGAGAGCAAAACAGTGTTCCGGCCATACCGATAATGCTTTGGGACGTAATTGGACTTAAAGTGCTGTTTTTGGGGCAAATTGCAACAAAGAGGTATGATCCAAGGCAGTTGTTGACACATTGTCAACAACATCATAAATCTCTGTAAAGTCAATACTGGCCTTGCATAGAGCCATTTCACTTTTAAAACTATTTTCTGAGGAACCGTAACTCTCCGCAACTGTTGCGGAGATTCTTAATATCATCGGAAAGTCAATACAGACGAAGGGAATCCCATTCTTCGAGATTGCCACGGGCTAAAGCCCTCGCAATGACAGATAAGGGAGGGGCCGTTCGCGATGACGGACAGGTGAGAAGCTACCGCCTGTCTGCTGCCAACTATTTTACTATGTTTTTAATTGAACTGATCGGTGAATAGAACCCATATCCAACCATTTTATGTAATACTTTATCTGCTTCCTTATGATTTATAATGCTCATCTCTATGGATTTTATGAGAATTCCTATTGTACCGGTCAGCTTCACTCCCAATAAGCCTGCTTCTCTTCTTGCCGCCCTGTCGTCACAGGCAAAAACCAATCCTCGCAACTTAGCAACGGCAATACTGGACGACTCGCCGAAACCCAAGGATATTGAGAGAGACTCAAAAACAGTTTTTTCTTTGTCACTTAGCGTAATTTCTTTAAGCCAGCCATCTAACACAGCTTGTCGTATCCCGACAAGCTTTCCGTGCCCCTGCATTATTCCTCTCATATTTTCCGCTGAAACGAAGTCGGTAATATAAGCAACATTGGAATACATCTTTTTTGGAATATAGAGAGAATCTGATAAGGCAAAGTTGCTCAAAACGCAATTATCAAAGATAATTTCAGGCATTCAACATATCCTGCAGGCATTCAGATGATTCCTGGATGTTAATAGAAATGCCACGGTCTTTCAGATAAACTCTTAAGCTGACAATATCAATGCCGAGAATCTCTGAAAGCTTACCCAGACTGATGAAACCTTCTTTATATGCCTCAATAGATACCATTCTTCTGTGCTCAATAAGATCTTTCTTCATATAGGTAGTATCCAGTGCCTCCCTTACAAGCTCTCCAAGGGTTTTCCGGTTTTCCCTGGCATATAATGTAAGTTTCCCGTGCTGCTCATCGGTCAGCATAATATTAGTTCTCTTCATCTTAATCCTCCCGATATGTGTAACTATATGTGTAATATAATTTTACAGTAACAAAATCAACAAAAACGTTCTGAAATTGAATTAGATCGCCACCCTTCCCAGAGGTCGCTCACGATGACAGGCAAAGGGAGAGACTGCCACGGCTTCGCCTCGCAGTGACATGCCGGAGGTTTCACTATTCACTATTCACTGCTTTTCCATCAATTCATGTACCCCATCGCACCTTTCGGTTCTTCCGCTACTTCAATAGTCCCGAATGATGCTTCATATCTGGATATATTTTCTGCAAGGGCGTTGAAAATACGTTTAACGTGTCCGGGGCTCACCACGATCCTGGCTGTAACAGCACCTTCCGGAGGAGCAAGCATAATAAAATCCATTACAAATTCCTCTTTTGTATGTGCTACCACCATATTGTTTGCATATACTCCGCCCTTTATTTCATTAGGGAAATATACTTTGATGTCCTGTTGACCGTTCGGCATATAGACTCCTTTAGTTTTTTTAAAACTATAAAATATTTTCTTTGACCTTGCAATAAAAGGCTGTAAACTGATATTATCTTTCTCGAATCATGGAAATTACAGAAAACAATCTCATAAAAAGGCTCAAAAGATTTGAACAGAAAAACGAAAGGGTAATAAGAGGCATCGGCGATGACGGCGCAGTCGTTGAAATGACTCGTGGTCGTTATGTCTTTGTACAGGATGCACTCGTAGAACACATCCATTTTGAATTTTCTTTTATGGATGCGGTTTCGGTTGGTAAAAAATCGATATACGTCAATGTTTCCGATATACTCTCCATGGGCGCCGACCCGCTGTACTTTCTCGTCACTATAGGTATCCCCGGCAGCATGTCATACAATACAATCATAGATTTGTATAAAGGCATGCATCGTGCTGCCCGGGAATTTAATGTTATCCTTCTTGGCGGGGATACAGTTGAAACGAAAAGCGACTTTTTTAGCGATGTCTCTATGGCAGGCATCCTGAAGAATGATACGTACCTGGGGAGAAATACAGCCAATGCGGGCGACCTGAT
>JAPLKA010000089.1 GCA_026388315.1 Pseudomonadota bacterium
ATGTGTGTCAGGCGCTCATCACCCCTTATCCGGCACAGGGCATCGTGTCCGTTTATTACGGGCATCAGAAGGTCCATGAGGATAAGATCGGGTTTTGTGGTTGTTGCCTTTTTAACGGTCTCTTCACCGTTTCTGGCGGTCTCTACGGTAAACCCCAGGGGTTCGAGCACCGAGAGGAGCATGGCAAGGTTTGTGGGGTTGTCATCGGCAATGAGGATACGTTTGGGCTCCCCATGATAACCGGTAATAACCTTCTCAGCCGCTCTTCAACAAAAAGTCCGTTTGCGGGAAATTCTTTGTCAGCGGCTGTTATGCCCCACTGAGCGTCCCTTAGTCGTACATGGATATTCCCAGTTGCATTGGCTACGACGACACAGTAGATGTGGCGGTCGTTCAGCATGCCTTCGATTATCTTATCGACATGGCTATCATCAAAATACCATACCGGGATTGCAAGGCCCGCTGCAAGCCGATACGTGTTTATGGCAAGTGCGTCTTGGAGTGCTGCAAGTTGCCGATGCCTCTCAGACATGTAATAAATTGCCCCCAAAGCTTCCAACAGCAAAGTTGTTGCTGTAACAAGGGCGATAATTACGAGCGTAACAACAGAGTTTTTTGAAATGACATATTAACTAACCAGGTAAGCCCCCGGCTCTGCCGGGGGACTCGCAAAGTTTGACATTTTCGGGGTTATAAGAGAAAACCCCTCCAATGTGAACCACTCAAAGTTTACAAAGGAGGAGGTTTTGATGCAAGAGCACCAGAGTCTAAACCACACAAAGTGGGATTGCAAGTACCATGTGGTGTGGATACCGAAGTACAGGAAAAAGACGTTGTACGGAACAATTAAGAAGCATCTGGTGCCGGTGATCAGGGAGTTGGCCCGGCAGAAGGAATGCGAGATATTGGAAGGACGAATGGTGGTTGATCACGTGCATATGGTTATCTCAATTCCCCCCCAAATATGCAGTAGCACAAGTGATAGGGTTCATCAAAGGCAAAAGTGCAATATGAGTTGCAAGGATGTGTGATTCCTCCCAACACCCTGACCGAATGATAGATATCATTTCTCCTCCAACACCTTGCGAATGGCTTTGGCGAGGTCGGCGATTGCATAAGGCTTCATGATAAACTCGCGAATCCCAGCCTCCTTGGCCTTCTTCTCATTGACCAGATCACTGAATCCGGTACACAAAATGATCGGAATATCCCCGCGGATCAACATGAGTTCCCTGGCGAGATCCTTGCCTGTGAGACCAGGCATGGTCATATCTGTGATGACAAGGTCATAGTCGTTTGGCCTGACGCGGAAGTCTTCCAGGGCTTCGAGGCTGTTCCCTTTGGCAATGACATGGTAACCAAGGGACTCGATCATTTCTTTCGCTAAATCAACCAGAGTCTTTTCATCGTCAACGAAGAGTATTCGCTCGGTGCCGGTGGGGAGTATATCGGCCACTTCGGCTTCCGGTATGATCGTTCCCTCAATCCCTGGAAAAAACACGTGGAAGGTGGTTCCATGCCCCGGCTCGCTATAGACCGTGATCGCTCCACCATAGCTCTTTATGATACCGTGAACCATTGCGAGCCCCAGTCCCGTTCCTTCGCCTACTGCCTTCGTGGTGAAATAGGGGTTAAATATCCGCTCCATGACTGCCGCATCCATGCCATGGCCTGTGTCACTCACCTCCAGACATACGTAAGGTCCTGCTTTCAGATCGGGGTATTTGGAGACAAGGAAGGCATCGGCCACCATAGCCGATAACCTGATGTCCAGAACGCCGCCTTTGGCGTGCATCGCATGGGCTGCGTTAGTGCACAGATTCATCAACACCTGATGGATCTGTGTCGGATCAGCCAGCACCATACCTTCTTCCGGTCTGACTGTAATATCCTGGCAAATCTCGATAGTTGTCGGCAAGGAAGATCGGAGCAACTTGAGTACCTCTTTGACGATGGGTGCAATCTGAACGGGTTTCCGTTCCTGCTCGGCTTGGCGGCTGAAGGCAAGGATCTGCCTTACCAGGTCTGTTGCACGAAAGGTAGCCCCCAGTGCCCGGTCCAGATCGTGCCACACGGGATTTTCTTTTGAAACCTTATGCATGGCCAACTCCGTAGCGCCCATAATGACTGTGAGGATGTTGTTAAAATCATGGGCGATGCCTCCGGCAAGGGTACCGATGGCTTCCATTTTCTGTGCCTGGCGAAGCTCCCTTTCCAGTCTTACCTCATGGGTAACGTCCCTGTGGATGCTCACATAATTGATAATGTCCCCCGTTTTGTCCCGGACGGGTGAAGCCGTGGTTTCTGCAAGGTAGTATGTACCATCTTGTCTCCTGTAAGTCAGGCGTCCTGACCAGACATCGCCCCGGGTGAGGCTATCCCGCATATTTCTGTAAAAGGTACTATCCTCTTTATCGCTCTTGAGAAAATGGGCAGGCTGGCCAATAATTGTGTCCCTGTTATAGCCGGTCATGCGTTCGAAAGCCGGGTTGACATACTGGATAACCCAATTCTTATCGGTTACAATAACGCCTTCTGCGGCCTGTTCGATGGCTGTCGCCAGACGTGCACGTTCTTCCTCTGCCTGTTTGCGGGAGGTGATGTCCCTGAAGTATACAAGTGTCGCCTTATCCCCCCGATACATGATCGTATTTGCCGAAACTTCAATATATATAGGCGTTCCATCATTTCTGATTCCCTTGAATTCGTATTTGCCGGGTACGTCTTCACCCCGCTGCCTTGCTGAGGTATAACCGGCCACCCATTCGCGGTCATCGGGGTGGACGGTAAAAAAGGGAGGCAATCCTATCGTTTCATCGATGCTGTTATACCCGAACATGGTGAGAAATTCTCGGTTCGCATAGACATGAACATCATCCTTGACAATGGCAACCCCGTCATTGGCACCCTCTATGGCGACACGGTACCGCTCCTCAGATTCCCTGAGCGCTTCTTCCGCCTGCCTGCGCTCTTCTATCTCCTCACTCAGTTCGGCGGTGCGCTCCTCGACCCGTTGCTCCAGTTCGGCGTTGAGCGTGCGGATCTCCTCCTCCACCCGCTTACGCTCTGTGATTTCCTGCTGCAGTCGCTCGTTCTGTGCCCTCAACTGCTCCTGCATGCCGTGCATGGACAGGTGCATCGTAACCCGCGCTACAAGCTCCCCGATCTCAATAGGCTTGGTGACATAGTCTACCCCCCCGACTTCAAAACCCCTGACCTTGTGTGCCATGTCAATCAGTCCGGTCATGAAGATCACCGGGATATCTATGGTTCTTTCATCAGCCTTCAATCGCCGGCAGGTCTCAAAACCATCCATACCCGGCATAAGCACATCCAACAGTATGAGATCGGGTGTCGATTGCAACACCCTTGAGAGGGCCTTCTCTCCGCTGGTTGCCACATAGACGCGGTAGCCTTCGCCTTCAAGGGCATTCCGCACTATATCAAGGATCGGGGGCGAATCGTCCACTACCAGTATGTTCCCCTTCCGGCCTTCTCTATCCATGGTGTGCCCCTTTTATATAGTTGATGATCCCTTCATCATCGTATGTTTTTGCGTATGCCCCGATCCTGCTGCGAAAGGCAGCATATCTGTCATCCGTCAGGCTGCTGAGAATACCCTCAAGGCCGGTATAATCTCCCCTTTCGGCTAATCCGATTGTCTCCATAATATCCTCCGGGAGGATGCCATCGATGACGGCACGGTCTGACGATCTTTTTTGATTATGCTCAACGCTAAAATTCCCGAGGAAGCAATACCGGTCACATCAGATTCGAAGGTTGCAGAGATTACCTTGCTTTGCAGGGCGATGATTGAATTATCTTCAACTATGAGGATCTTGGTTTTTCCCATGGCAAACTCCTCGCAGTTTCTAATGTCCTCCAAAGTAAAAACATTTTACATGAAAGGCGTTATGTGACTCTATTATTTCATTATAGCTCAACATTTTCTTTTCGCAACCGAATAAATGCGCTGACTATACCAACTATAGTATGATATGGAATCCCGCATTCTTCAACGGGCAAATCCGTGGTTTCCAGTTTGGCGAAATGAAAGATAATAGGCAAGACATGGGAGGTAAGAAGAATAAAACGCTGTGGTCTTTGGGGTGTGAAAGTTATTTTGAATCCGATAAACAGACGATTGCCACTCGAACTGATGCATTTTGAGCAGGAATTGCTTTATGCTCGATAAAGAGAAGGAAGTAGGGGTCGAACTGCCCCCTTTTTATCTATTATTCTCCAGCGTTAATTTAATATCAATTAAAAAATCTAAAACAAAGTCAGCATTACTGAAGGATAATGGAATTTGCAGGATAATAAAGCCCATCAAGTGTCTTAAATTGTTTCGGGAGAAAGGATTCAAATTCGAGTGAATAGTGAATAGGTTTTTAACTGACTACTATTCACTGACTACTATTCACTAAAGTAAGTGTTGTTAGCGCCGCCTGGTGCATTGCCTGAATTAGCCAAATGGTCTTGATAATTTCGGAAGTTGTGGTTATAATAAGCACTGAAATTTAAAGAAGGCTTATTTTCATCCACGACTTCCCGGAGGACATATGAAAGTAGAGGTAGTTGATATTGATCGAGTTACAAAAAAGGTTGAAGTAGTAGTCCCTGGTGAACAGGTAACGGAAATATCAGAAAAGATTTATGAAGAATTAAAGAAAAAGGCAAAAATAAAGGGTTTCAGGCCAGGAAAGACTCCCAGATCTATTCTGGCAACTTATTACAAAGAGTATATTGAAGATGAATTAAAGAAGAGGGTTATTGAAACAACAATGCCTGGGGCCCTTTCAGAGGTAAGGGTTAGCCCTGTAACAGAGCCTGTTGCAGATTTTATTGAGGAAGAAGGGCGCTTTGGTTATACCCTTCTATGCGAAGTCCTGCCGGAAATAGAATTACCTTCCTACAAAGGGATAGAAGTTGAAGTGGATGCCATTCATGTTACAGACGAAGAAATTAACACAAGAATTGAAAGTATGAGAGGGATGCACGCTGAAATGATAACCCGTGAAAGTGGTGCAGGGGCACAAAAGGGCGATTTTATCATTATTAAGTATCAGGGTTATATGAATGGAAAACCTGTTAAAGATATTGCAACAGAGGCTTATCCGCTTGAACTTGGCACATCTCAGCTCATGCCGGAATTTGAAAGCGCGTTGTATGATATGAAAGCAGGTGAAACAAAGGAAATCAATATAGACTTCCCTGAAGACTATCCGAATAAGGATATAGCTAATAAAACAGTACTTTTTAAGGTTGAGATCAAGGATGTCAGAGAGAAAAGGCTTCCGGAAGTAAATGACGAATTTGCCAAAGACATAAATTTTGAAAATATGGAGAAACTGAGGGAAGGGCTGAAGGGAGAAATAGAAAAGGAAAAACACAACTCAAGAAGACAGCTTGTTTCCCAGAAAATCACTGAGACACTAATCAGTGGTGTTGATATCCCTGTCCCGAAAAGGCTTCTTGAGAAACGAACTGAAGCAATGATGGAAGATGCAAAAATGCGTTTCAATACTGAAAAATTTACAGAGGAAGAGCTACAGGCATTTCAGAGTAATTTTAAAAAGGATTTTGAAAAGAAGGCCGAAGAGAGAATCAAAGCAGATATAATACTGGCTAAGATTGCAGAAATGGAGACGATCAAGCTTGAAGACGATGATGTTCACAACAGAATGAAAAAGATTGCAGAGGAAACAAAAAGACCATATGATGATGTTAAAGGGTTTTACGAAAAATATGACCTTATAGAGAGTATGAAGAACAGTATCATGCAGGAAAAGACGATTGATTTTTTAAGAGATAATGCGACTATAAAGGAGAAGATATGAACCTCGTTCCCATAGTAATTGAAAAAGACGGCAGGGGGGAGCGCGCTTATGACATCTATTCAAAATTGCTCAAAGAACGGATTGTTTTCCTTGGTAGCGCTATAGACGATAATGTTGCGAATGTCATTCTTGCACAGCTTCTCTTTCTCGAATCGGAAGACCCATCAAGGGATATATACCTCTATGTAAACTCTCCAGGTGGTTATATCACAAGCGGGCTGGCCATATATGACACCATGCAATACATAAAATCTCCCGTGATAACAATGTGTACCGGTCAGGCGGCAAGTATGGGGGCGGTCCTTCTTGCAGGCGGCGAAGCAGGCAAACGATTTGCCCTCCCACACTCAAGGATCCTTATCCATCAGCCCCTCGGTGGTGTACAGGGACAGGCAACTGATATAAACATCCAGGCAAAAGAGATTTTGCGTGTGCGTGAAGAGATCAACAGAATATTTGTGAAGCATACAAAACAGCCTTTTGAAAAAATATCAATCGATACCGAAAGAGATTTTTATATGACTGCCGAACAGGCAAAGGACTACGGCATAATAGATGAAATAGTGGAGAAAAGACAATGACGATGATTAAAAGAAACAACGGGAGGGCGATGAAACTGCATTGCTCTTTCTGTGGCAAAAGCCAGGACGAGGTGAAAAAGCTTATTGCAGGCCCTATGGTATATATATGCGATGAATGTATAGGGTTGTGCAATGAGATTATACAGGATGAGGTTAAAAAAGAACGGTTTGATTATATCAAATCTTCAATTCCTAAACCCCATGAGATCAGGAGACTTCTTGATGAGTATGTGATTGGTCAGGATCATGCAAAGAAAGTACTCTCCGTTGCTGTTTACAATCATTACAAGAGAATAGAGGCCAAGGTAAGTTTTGACGATGTGGAGATACAAAAAAGTAATATCCTTCTTATAGGCCCCACAGGTTCAGGAAAAACGCTCCTTGCACAAACACTGGCGAAGATTCTTCATGTCCCTTTTACGATCTCCGACGCCACGACCCTTACAGAAGCAGGCTATGTTGGTGAAGATGTTGAAAATATCATTCTCTACCTTCTTCAGGCTGCCGACTACAACGTGGAAAAGGCAGAGAGAGGGATTGTCTATATTGACGAAATAGATAAGATATCGAGAAAAACAGACAGCCCATCCATAACGAGGGATGTATCAGGAGAAGGTGTGCAGCAGGCACTTTTAAAGATTATTGAGGGTACCGTAGCAAACGTACCCCCGAAAGGTGGAAGGAAACACCCCCAGCAGGAATATATTAAAGTAGACACGTCGAACATACTTTTTATTTGCGGCGGCGCTTTTAATGGTGTTGACTCAATTATTGCCAACAGAATAGGAAAGAAGGGTATCGGTTTTGGGGTCGATGTGGAAGGGGGACGTGATAAGAGATATTCAGAACTTATCAGGGATATTCAGCCGGAAGACCTTTTAAAATACGGTTTAATACCTGAATTTATCGGGAGACTGCCCATTATAGCAACACTTGGTGAACTCGATGAGAGTGCCCTTGTGGAAATTTTAAAAAGACCTCGCAATGCAATTATAAAACAGTATAAAAAGCTTTTTGAGCTTGAAAATGTAAAGCTTACATTTACTGAAGGGGCCATCAGGGCCATTTCAAGAGAAGCTATGAAGAGAAAGACAGGTGCAAGAGCGCTGAGGTCAATACTGGAAAAAGCTATGCTTGACGTGATGTATGAGATACCCAACCTGTCCAATGTTAAAGAATGTGTCCTCAATGAAGAAGCAATTGTGAGCCATGAAAGGCCCATATTTATCTATGAGGAAGAGGCGAAAATAGCTTAAAAGCAGTTTGAGTGTTGAGTTGCGAAGCACCACAGAAAACGTGAACATGAAGAGTGGATCGTGAACAGCTATTTGACTTTGACCTGTAAACCTGTTATAGTTACCAGCATTGGGCGGGTAGCTCAGCGGGAGAGCATCGGCCTTACAAGCCGGGGGTCGCAGGTTCAAAACCTGTTCCGCCTACCATTGAAGCGGGGACGTAGTTAAGCTGGTCTATAACGCCGGCCTGTCACGCCGGAGGCCGCGAGTTCAAGTCTCGTCGTCCCCGCCATTTTTTAATAATATATATTTTTTAAAAAAAATAATACATAATAGGTGCCATATGCATCTTATCATCTGTATCCACAATCATCAGCCAGTCGGGAATATGGACTTTATTCTTGAAGAGGCATATCAGAAGTCGTATCTGCCTTTTTTCGAGACATTGAAAGGTTTTGAAGATATTAAAATAAATCTTCACTTTTCCGGTTATCTTCTCACGTGGCTCAACCAAAATAAGCCCGAATATATTGAGCTGTTAAATGTGCTGAAAAAGAAGGGACAGATTGAAATAGTCTCCGGTGGCATGTATGAGCCAATTTTGTCGCTCCTGCCGGAAGAAGACGGGATTGCACAGATTAAAATGCATATGGATTATGCGGGAACAATTTTTGGCGGGAGGCCAACAGGTATCTGGCTTGCCGAAAGGGTTTATGAGCCGCATATACCAAAGATTCTTAACAAGGCAGGCGCACTATACACCCTTGTGGACGATCACCATTTCAAGGCCGTAGGGATCTCCGAGGAAGAACTTCACAGATATTTTGTAACTGAATATGAAGGCTACAAACTGTTTATCTTCCCGGGTCTTGAGTTTTTAAGATATGCCATTCCCTTTAAGCCGATAGAAGACATTGATAAATACTTCAAAGAAATGGAAAAGGCCGGCGAGGATCTCGCGGTCTTTGGCGATGACGGTGAAAAATTCGGTCTGTGGCCGGGTACCTACGAACATGTGTATAATGGGGGCTGGTTAAATGCTTTTTTTACATATTTATCCGAGAACAAAGAGTGGCTGAAAACGGTCACATTCAGCGAATATATTTCTCATAACCCTCCAAAGGGCCGTATTTATTTAAATTGCAACTCATATATGGAAATGGCAGAGTGGTGCCTCCCTGCAACAAAGTCTGGCAGATACGAAGAATGTCTTAGCAATGTGGCCATTGACAGCAAAGAATTTGTGAAGGGTGGTTATTTCAAACATTTCCTTGTGAAATATGATGAATGCAACGATATGCACAAAAAGATGCTCATGATAACAAAAAAAGCGAATAAGAATGTAGAGGCTAAAAAGCATGTTTTTATGGCCCAGTGTAATGACAGCTACTGGCATGGTGTATTCGGGGGGCTTTATCTTCCTCACCTCCGTGGTGCTGTTTACCGGAACCTCATTGAAGCAGAAAAAATATTGGACCCGAAAAAGCCTTTTGTTAACGGAAAGCTTGAAGATGTCAATCTGGATGGCTTTGAAGAGGTTATTCTCAGTAATAATGACATCAAGGCATATTTTTTACTGAAGGAGGGCGGGGCATTATACGAGCTTGATTACAAGCCTTCTCTTACGAATATCATGGCAACACTCTCCAGGAGATACGAAGGATATCATGATAAAATAAAGGTTGCATCATCTGCTGAAGTTGCAGATGGTACCAGAACTATCCATGATATGATCATTGCAAAGGAAGAAGGCCTTGACAAATATCTCCATTATGACTGGTACAGAAGGGCATCACTCGTTGACCACATTATGGAAAAAGACGTTGTCACCTTTGACGGTTTTTATAATAGCAGCTACCGTGAACCTGGCGATTTTGTGAAAGAACCTTATGTAGGAACAATAGAAAAAGACAAAAATCTGGTAAAGGTTACATTGAGCAGGGACGGGTATTTCTGGAAAGGCGGACGCGGATATCCGTTGTCTGTAAAAAAGAGTATTGTCTTGCAGAAAGGTTCGAGCGAGTTACTTGTCGATTATTATATTGAAGGCGAAGTGCAAGAACCCTTCTATTTAGGAGTAGAGTTTAATTTTTCCTTCCTCGGGACTGGAGGAGAACGGTACATTGAGGCGGGAAATGAGAGGTTGGGTTTTGCAACTCAGGGAATCCTGGATGTATCTCAGCATGTGGTTTTTCATGATCCTTACCAGAATATTAATGTTTCAGTTGGTTTTGATACTCCCTCCTTTGTGTGGACCCATCCCGTGGAGGTTGTTTCATTGTCCGAACATGGGCTTGAAAGGAATTATCAGAGTACCATGCTAATGCCTGTCTGGGAGATTGATTTAGCTGCCGGCCCAAGGAATATTCACATCAGGCTTCAGCTTGATCAGGCCAAATGAAAAAGATGTTCAATGTTCAAGGTTTTATGTTAAAAGCCTTCAGCCTTGAACTCCTGATATGGTTTCCGTAATCATCACAACCTATAACCGCCGCAAATTCTTAAAAGAAGCCCTCCGCTCAGTCATTAATCAGGACTACCAAGACAAAGAAATCATTGTTGTTGATGATGGTTCCTCTGACAATTCATATGATGAAATGAATCACCCCGAGGTAAGCTTTGAGGCATCAACAAGAAATTTTGAACAGATTTTCTTTTC